>CALHID010000308.1 GCA_938030835.1 uncultured Actinomyces sp.
GACCGTCTTAACAATCTCACGTTTGTTCGCCAGCGCGCAAACATCACCTGACGATACAAAAGAGCCTTGACAATCACTCAAGAACGACTGCTTAAAGAGAAACATCCAGCTGATTGTCGCAAGCAAACTCAGAATTATGGTCGTGCGGCCCGGCTTATACAGAAAACCTCGCCTCGGCCTGAACTCGATTACCCAAATGAGCGCTGGGGGCGGAAACTCTCTTCGGAGATGCAGCCAGTTACCATCAGCAAATGGCTCAACCGTCAGAGCTTCGAGTTCCTTTGTATTCGAATCTGCGACAACTTCGTAGCAATGTCCACGAACGAGGCGCATATCGCGAGGCGCGACGACTTTATTTGTATTGGCCGAAAATGATGAAATTGTTCCCCACATGTCTGAACGATACCGCTGAAGGTGTGGATCCTTCGGGCCAAACAGTGTCTTCCTTTCCGATACTTTCAGTATCGAAATATCTGCATCGCAACTTGCGCTCCGACGCGCACGCACGCGAAAAATCAGCGGCTCCTGCGTTTTCATCTTCGCAAGGAGCTCTTTGGGAATCGGCTCGCGCTCAAGCTCTTTCCATTTCCTACTGCACTTGGCATGCAGCATGGCCCCAAGACTACCAGCCTGCGCCCCTTCCGGATCTGCTACGACCTTCGAAAGACGCTCTCGCAAGCATTCGCAGATTCTTGTCGGCTCAGGTACAAGACCTAGTTCATAGCAAACATCCCAGAATTTCCATTCCATATAGTCCTGGCGAAAATAAAGCGGCATGAGTTGCATCGAATCGCCTGAATTTGTCCGACAATCTAGTTCAAGGAAAGACTCGCGTTCGCGCCACCCAACAGGGAGGTAGTAGTAGTCGTCAATCTGTGAAACATAGCGATGATCCACATCGATGGTCAGATGCTCGACGTAAGTATCAAGCCCCTCACTGAGATCGATAGTACAAATCGTCCGGAGCCGCCAAATCTCAGGATTCTCTTCTAGTTCTCGAATCCTGGCGAACAACTTGACGCGAAGCTCCTTTGGTGCCGGATTCTGTTTTGCCAATTCTCAACCTCTCAGTAGCAGAGTCAAAAGGGCTTACGACACTGATCGTCGTTACTTCTGGGGCCGTCATTTTTCGGCGCAACAAGCGCTGTCGTAGCGATGCGTCTTTGATCGACCCCAGCAAGTCACCCTGATCAACATTGTCCGCCAATTGGATCGAGTCACCGGGTCTCCAAGAGCGCGCAGAACTCCTGTCTCGGTTCGACAAACCCACTTTCCTATCGATAACAGCAGCTATTGCCATAGTAATTCTTCCGAGTGAGCGACGTCCCAACTTTCGCTATCTCTCTCGATAAGAGACGCGAAATTTGCAATAAGCTTCGCCATTTATTTCCGGTGAGTCAAAGTGTTCTACACTTATTCATTACTTACTTTAGCAAATAGTAAAGCTAAAGTAAATGCCCGCCAGAACCGCTCGCTGCCACTCCTTTTCTCGTGATCGATTCTTGGTGCGACAGGCTGACGAAGTCTTCGGGACCACCCACCACACTCTCTTGCAATTGTCAAGGAGGCGAGGATCGCTCGGCCCTTCCTTGGCTACACAGTCTGCCACATTTTTCACAACCCGCGCGATCTGACACTAAATTACACCTCTGTGATACAAGTGAGATGCAACATAATCGGCAGCCCTCCGTGTGTCGGCCACAGCCCGTCAGAGTTGCGTTTCTCAGGATATGAGCGGTTGAGGCCGCTCCCACGATCAGGGAAGCCACCGCGAAGACGATCAAACCGCCCAAGAAAACACGGGTACGGCCCCACACTTCACCCAATTGTGTGCCCAGTAAGAGTGCCCCGCCAAAGGCCAGAGTGTAAGCATCTTGCACCCAGGACATTTCGGCAGCACTAAGACCAAGATCTGCCTTCATCACCGGTACGGAAGTAAAGACAATGGAAGAATCCAGCAGGATCATGAAATACGTTAATAGAATCAGAATGAGGACCGGCTTTTCCCGGGGCGTGAACCGGACACTGTCGTTTATTGACAAAAAAAACGTTCTTCCTTTGAGTAGAATGTGGGGTCATTTTTGGGCGCACGAAATCCAGGTAGGCTGGGAATCGTCCTGCCTACCTGCGGTTAGTGTTCTGGAGAAGGCTAATCAGGCAGTCTCAAATGACACTGGGGCCAACAGATTCGATTGGTATTCAATCTCGCCGGAACGCACTCCGGCATAGAACTCCATCTTTGAATCAATAAACCCCAGCATCTCCTTAAGTAGTGCGATTTTGTCCTCAACAACCTGGCGTTGCGCAATCAGCATGACTTCGCGCTCCGGGATGCTCTCTTCTCCCTGGAGACAAAGTTCCATGTAATGGCGCATTTGCTCGATACCCATGCCGCATTCGCGTAGGCAGTGCAGGCCCTTGAGCCAGGCGATGTCGTGGTCGTCAAAGACACGGTAGTTGTTCTCATCTCGCGCTACTCGGGGGACTAGACCGATTTTGCAGTAGTAGCGCACGGTTTCAACCGCGACACCACTGACCTCAGCTGCCTCCTTCGTTGAATACAACCTGCTCATAAGTGCCTTAGCTGTTGTTACGTCGCTGAGCAATCAGATCGGTGAAGAAATCCACCGTGCCGATTGTCTCGTGATCAAAGAACAATGACGCCCCGGCGTCCAAACCTGCGATAGCGGCCATATCCGCCTCAGTCAGAGCGAAATCATCAATCGCGAAGTTCTGCTGCATCCGCTCCTGGTGTACTGACTTGGCCAGTGCCACAATCCCACGCTGATACAGCCAGCGCAACACCACTTGCGCCACTGACTTACCGTACTGCTGGCCAATACCAGCCAACACTGGATTGTCGAACAAGCCTGAGCGGCCTTCACCAAAGGGCGCCCACGCTTCAACGGTAACTCCGAGCTTTTGCAGCTCAGCAACCCGCTCCGCCTGCTGATGGAAGGGGTTAATCTCAATCTGGTTAACCACCGGATAGACGGCGTTGAACGAACCCAGATCGTGCAGGCGAGCTGGAGTGAAGTTAGAGACCCCGATGGAGTGAATCAGCCCATCCGCCTGGGCTTGCTCCAGGGCCCGCCAGGAACCGTAAACATCATTGAACGGCTGATGCAACAGCATCAAATCCACATATTCAAGCCCCAGCTTCTCCAGAGAAGCCTTCACACTGGCATAGGTGGCATCCTCACCATAGTTGTCCAACCAGACCTTCGTGGTGACGAATAGTTCGCTGCGGTCGATCCCGCTGCGACGGATACCCTCACCTACGGCCTCCTCGTTGAAGTAAGACTGTGCGGTATCGATATGGCGGTAGCCGACTTCAATAGCCTGAGCCACCGCGTCAGCAGTCTGCTCGGCTGGAATCTGGAAAACTCCGAAACCCTGAGCGGGGATGGAACGACCGTCAGACATGGTCAACGCGTCAAGCATGACACTCTCCTTCTTCAGTCAATGAATGGAACATAATCATCTAACAACTTGGGAGCGGCTCCCAAGCAAATCCAGGGAGAGTCTGCTCCGCCCCATGTCTGGAGGGGTTATCAACCGATATCTCTCGCCGCCTAGCACCTGAGAGGACGAGTGCGCTGCACGGTGCATCGCCTGGACGCCTCTGAGGAAGGCGGCTCGACATGAGCACCGATCTGACCCTGTTCACCCACCCGGTCTTCGGCAACCTGCGCACCATCGTCGACGGCGAGACCATCTACATCTGCGCAAAGGATGCCGCCACCGCACTGGGCTACAGCAACACAAACGATGCCATCAAGCGCCACTGCAAGGGGGTCGTGAAACGCTACCCCCACCTTTCATGCGCCATCTGCATCAACGCATATAAAACCTTGCGGTGTTCATGGCTGTAAGCAATGAACACCGCACCTAGTTTAATGCAGGGCCACTCCCCCTGCCGAATCACATTTCTAGTCTTAAGC
>CALHID010000309.1 GCA_938030835.1 uncultured Actinomyces sp.
CCCCCAACGGGATTCGAACCCGTGTCGCCGCCGTGAAAGGGCGGTGTCCTAGGCCTCTAGACGATGGGGGCCACTGTCGGCCACCGGTCTGGCGTCCGAGGACGAAGAGAATATTAGGCAGAAGCAGGGCCTTAAAGCAAAAAGAATGGCAGTGATGACCGTCACATAGCTACTTTTCCTTGATATTCTGGGATTTGCAATGGTGTCTATCGATTCAAGCCTCAGGCGATTCTCAATGATCGCGCCTAGGCTTGAGGGAGTACCGAATGAGTGATTCAAGGACGGTTTTATGATTTTCAGTGCCGACGATCCGATACCCTCGCCTTCGCCAACGGGGGTTGCACAGGCCGCTGTTCAAAATGCGCTGGACTTGGCATCACTGATCTTCGGCGCCGCAGTTGGTCTGGTTATCGCCTTCGTTGTGGCGCTGGTGATCGTCCTTTTGACGCGTCCAATTGCCCGTCGCTCGCGCTATTTTGCGGCGGTTACCAAACGTGTCCGGACCTCGTTCTACATCACTGCGATGGCTTGGGGCGCATGGGCTGGCCTGCAATTCATGCTGGTCAATACCACTCTGTCAGATTGGTCCAATGGCGGAATGGTGGGCTTCATCTCCCATGTTCTGCTCATTATTGGCATTTTGACGATGACTTGGATGGTCTACAACAGCGTCTGGATCTTCGAAGACGCGGCACGAATCCGCCAGGAAAAAGACGGAGGCGTTTCCCGTAAGTTTGAAACCCAAGCGCAGGTTATCCGTCGTCTCCTACAGGCTCTGGTCATCCTTCTTGGTGTTTGCGCAGCCCTCTTCACTTTTGATGCCGCGCGTCAGGCAATGACAACCGTTCTGGCCTCTGCAGGTGTCGTTTCGGTGATCGCCGGTCTTGCAGCCCAGCAGACCTTGGGAAATGTTTTTGCCGGTATCCAATTGGCCTTCACGGATGCGATTCGCGTCGGCGATGTGGTCGTCGTCGGTAAGGACAATGTTTCGGGCAAGGTTGAAGAAATCACTCTTTCTTACGTTGTTGTTCGACTTCCAGACGAACGCCGGCTCATCGTTCCTTCGACCTACTTCACGTCCAACACCTTCGAAAACTGGACGCGTCGCGCGGCAACCCAGCTGGGTAATGTCGAGCTCAAGCTCGACTGGGCGGCGCCATTGACTCTGATCCGCAATCACGTTCAAAAGCTTCTTCTTGCAACTGATTTGTGGGATGGGCGTTCGTGGGCCGTTCAGGTTACAGACTCGAATGAAACGACAATAACCGTTCGCATTGTTGTCTCTGCAAAGGACTCCGGAGCGCTGTGGGATCTGCGCTGCTACCTACGTGAAAATATGATTCGTTGGGTTGTTGATGAGGATCCTGCGATCCGTCCGCATACGCGTGTTCAGTCCTTGGAGGTTGAGACGGTCACGCAGGATACCTCTCGTGAGGCCGTTGCCCGCCTTGCGAAGGAACTGTCGGGTATTGCCGCCGATACGACGGGTGACCCCAACTTGCATCCGTTGTCGGCGGTAGGAAAGCCTGCTCAGGCCTCGCCGGTTTCTTCTCAGGGAAAGACAGAAGAAAAGGCTGATTCGGACCTCCTCGATGACGCAGTGCATTCCGTGCGGCTCCTGGCAGCCCGGCAGAAAGCCAAGCGCGCACGCAGGAGGGCGATGGCCCAGCGTCAGCGTGAACTCGCTGATACGGGGAAGGTCACAGCGGTGGCCTCGGCCAATGACGCGCAGACCCAGGTTTTTTCACAGACGATGCTGCATTCTTTGGTTGCCGAGCAACTAGCCGAAAAGGTTGCCCAGGCCAATGCACGTCTAGGTAAGAACCACCTTGGTGGGGGATCGACTGCGCTCTTGCCTCAGGCCCAGGCGGACGGTGACAAGGCCCAGGCCTCAGCCCCGCAGGTACAGTCCGGTCACGCTCATATGGATGCGACTGTCGTTCGCGGGGAGCGCCTCTTCTCAGGGTCTCCCGATGCTGATGAGCGCAATCAGATTTACGCCGGTCCCGGTGACGAAGTTCTGGCAGAACGCGAAGCTACGGCGAAACGTCACGAAGAAGAAACAACTCGTTTGAACAGCGGACCTCGAGTGCCCGAGGATGCAGTGCGTCCGCAGCGCCGCGATGTTCAAGAAGACTGAATTGAGGAAAACAACATGAAGATCATTCGAACCCGTGATCGTGCAACGCAGCTCGAACACCTTGCACAGGCGCAACAGTCGGCACCCAGCGTGAATTACAGTGACGACGAGTGGCGTGATCGCCTCACTCCCCAGCAGTACTTGGTTCTTCGTCAAGCCGGGACTGAGGCGCCGTGGACAGGTGAGCTGCTGGATGAACACCGCTCGGGTACCTATCTGTGTGCGGCATGTGGCGCTCAGCTTTTCCCCTCGTCAACGAAGTTTGAATCGCATTGCGGGTGGCCGAGTTTCTATGAAGCGCTGCCCGGTGCAGTGAACTACTTCGAGGATATTTCCCACGGAATGCGCCGTATCGAGGTGCGCTGTGCAAGCTGTGATTCTCACCTTGGGCACATTTTTGATGACGCACCGAATCAGCCAACGGGAAATCGTTTTTGCATGAATTCCGTGTGCCTACAATTTGTCCCTGACCCTGTGGCATAGTGGGGGAGTGCTCTCCCATCTTCGTGCGCTTCTTTCACGTGTTCCCGCGCCCATTCTGATTGTTGGTGCTGCGCTTAGTGCGTATAGCGGTGCGGCCGTCGCGGTCCTGATTTTCGGGTCAGTCCAGCCCGGTGCTGTGGCATGGATGCGTGTTTTCATCGCAGGGATGATCTTGTGTGCATGGCGACGCCCCTGGCGTGTGGGCCTGAGCGCGAAGGATCTTGCTGAGTCCGCTTGTTTCGGCTTGGCTCTGATCACCATGAACATCACGTTCTTTGAATCGATCGCATATTTGCCCCTAGGTCCAGCCGTCTCAATGGAGTTCATCGGACCGGTTGCGGTCGCAGTGATTCGTGGCCGAGGCTGGCTGCCGCGCCTTGCTGCTTTCCTTGCCTTGGCAGGGGTCGTTGCTATTGGCGGTCTTGGCCTCGACACCAACGATCCAGGTTTTATTCCCGGGCTGAAATGGGCGGCACTGTGTGCTGTCTCGTGGGCGGTCTATATCCTTCTGGGGCAACGCGTGGCATCAAAGCGCTCGGGAATCACCAATCTTGCTGTCGGTTGTGCGCTCAGCGGGCTGATACTTTCACCTTTCATGGCAAAATCGGCGCTACCTGCACTCACTCAACCGTGGCTGCTGGGGATTGTCATTGTTGTCGCGATTCTCTCCACAATCATTCCCTGCTCGTTTGAAGCCCTTGCCATGCATAGGATTTCTGCGGCAGATTTTTCGCTGTTCACCGCGCTTTCTCCGGCCTCGTCGCTGCTGATGGGGGTGATCATCCTCTGGCAGATTCCTACCCTGTGGCAGATTCTGGGGCTAGTTCTGA
>CALHID010000310.1 GCA_938030835.1 uncultured Actinomyces sp.
GTACTTCAAACGCGTTTCTTCACCGACGTTGCCCGAGTCTTCCGCGTTGGAGGACACCTGGAAAGGAAGTGGCGCAGAAGTATTGAGAATCTCAATATCGTCGCCCATGACTTCAATAGCACCCGTTGCGAGATTCGGGTTCTCATTGCCTTCGGGACGAGCACAGACCTCTCCGGTCACTTTCAAAACGAACTCGCTGCGCAATTCGTGGGCAACGCGTTCATCGCGAACGACCACCTGCGCAATTCCCGAAGCATCACGGAGATCGATGAATGCAACACCGCCGTGGTCACGACGTCGATCGACCCATCCGGTCAGGGTGACGGTTTGGCCGACAAGGTCAAGGCCAAGCGTTCCAATATTGTGAGTGCGAAGCACTGGTTTTCCTTTCGTTGGTACCATCCGCGAGACGAGCGGCGGCACGGACATAATACCCCCAATGCTCCCCCACTCCTCGATCAACGAGTCGACACCCTGAGTTCATTCGTTTGTTTTCATTCAGCAATAATCCGCCGTACCAACAATCGAGGCACACCTTCTGCAGACACTGGCCAAGGTCTCAGACGAAATGTGCAAGGATAATGCCATGTCCCCACGTCCCCGAGTTGAGGCATGGTCAAATGCGGAGAAGGGACTCATGCTCTCCTCCGTCATCTTGATTACGCTTTCCGCTTTTGAATCGCTCGCAACGACCACGATCATGCCGAACGTCGTTGCCTCTTTCCATGCAGACTCTTGGTTCGCAGTTTCTTCGGGTGCTGCTCTGATTACAAACTTGATTGCAAATGTCCTAGCAGGAGGCCTCAGCGATGCATTGGGTGTCAAAAAAGTGTTTGCCTGGGGATTAGGGCTTTTCTTAGTCGGATTATTAGTAAGTGCTCTCGCTCCCCATATCGCACTATTCGTTCTCGGTCGACTCATCCAGGGCCTGGGTGGAGGATTTATCATCGTCCCGCTCTACGTCCTTATCGGAGCAATAGCCACTCCCCTGCACCGTCCACGCTACTTTGCAGCCTTCTCCCTATCTTGGGTCTTCCCTTCCCTCGTAGGACCTGCCCTTGCCGGAATAATCGTGACATATATTGGATGGAGAGTAGTTTTTGGTGTAGCTCCTCTCCTCGCAGCATTCGGTGCGATTCCCCTTCATTCAGTTCTTAAAAATTTCTCGATCCCATCTCAAGGAGTTGCACCTTCTTTGCGCTTCGTCCGACTGGCGCTAGGCAGCGGTATAGGTGTTTTCCTTTTACAGATTTCGGGTACTTTTACTTCGATCTGGGCAATGGTGCTTGTGGGCTCTGCGGGCCTGACGCTCTCCGCAACAACGCTTCCGCGCCTTCTCCCGCCTGGCTCTTTTAGTCTGAAGCGTGGCATCCCAGCACTTGTCGTGACACGTTTACTCATGATGGGAGCAGTGACAGGCGCAGAAGTTGTATTGCCTTTACTTCTTCAACGTGTTCAGGGCTGGACTCCGAGTTCAGCCTCCCTCGTCGTTACTGCAAGCGCTCTATCGTGGGCTGCTGGTTCGGTCATCCAATCTCATATCCACGTTGGCAAGAACCGGCTTAGACTCCCACGAATCGGAATGGTCTTTGTTGTCATTGGCCTGGCTCCACTAACAATGCTTCTCCAGATATCCGCCCCTCACTGGCCAATCTTTATCGCCTGGCTCCTTGCTGGATTTGGCGTTGGCCTCACGCACTCTACGATTTCAGATCTCACGCTTGGGTCAACCGATCCTTCTATGCACGGACGGGCCTCCTCTTGGCTTCAGGTTGCTGACTCGGCCGGTGCAGCCGTAGAGCTTGCTTTCGTCTCCCTTGCACTGGCGCTATGGAATGCCATCGGTTTCACAGGCCCTATTGCATACCTCCCCGCAACCTTAATCGCTCTCGGAATTGCTGTTGTCGGTGTGATTGCATCAATGAGAACGCGCAAGGAAGATCTCCTCCCCCGCGCGTGCGCTCAGTGATGTAGTTGTCGCTTAGCGCCCGAAACGGCGTCCCTTCCCCAATTTCTTCGAGGCCGACTTCCGTTGAGGCTGCGTGGCTCGCCCACCCCTAAACGAGGACTTTTCGCCAAAGTCACGACCGCCTCGGCGATCGTCACGACGATGATCATCTCCATGGCCCAAACGGTGCCCACGTCCGCGCTCCGTGCGGGACTTTGCTAAGTCTCGGGAATCTTTTCGTGAAAGCGCAGCCTTCTTCGGGGAATGAGCCTTCCCATCGGGTCCCTCATCGACGCGGATTCTCAGTACACGTCCCGAAACATGCGCCTTTGAAATCCGAGCCATGGCATCCGGACGAAGGTCTGTATGAATTTCGACAAGAGAGAAGGTCGGGTAGATATCAATATGACCGATATCTGCACCGGAAATACCACCTTCACCGGTGATGGCTCCGACAATCGCACCGGGCTTGACGCGGTCCTTCTTACCCACTTCGATGCGGTAGCGCGTACCAGTTCCGACTGCGTGTCGAGGTGAAGTGCCCTGTTTACGCGCCTTGAGCGGACGGTCGTTGTCGCGGCCTCCCTCAAAGTGAGCGCGTGCAAATTCGCCCGATTCGTCAAGTTCTTCTTCGCGGCGAATCTTTCCACTACCTCGACGGTCTTCAGTAATGCGCGCAGCGGGCCCTTCATCCCCCACTGCCTGGGCAAGAAGCGCGGCTGCGATGTCTTCAATATCCAACGAGGTCGTGTCATGAACCTCATCAAGAAGCTGCCGGTAAAGATCAAGTCGTCCACGTTCAATACGCGCACCAATCGCATCCAAGATTCTGCTCGCTCTGAACTGTGAGACAGCAGCAGGTGAAGGAATCTCGACCTCTTCCATGGGGGTGCCGGTCAGCTTCTCGATCTTGCGAAGTCGGCCATGTTCCCGAGGCGTGAAGAAGGTCAATGAGCGCCCTTCACGCCCGGCGCGCCCAGTACGTCCAATTCGGTGTACATAAGCTTCTGCTTCGCGGGGAACGTCAAAGTTGACGACCAAACCAATTCGTTCAACATCGAGGCCTCGAGCGGCAACATCGGTAGCAACCAGAACATCGAGGGAGCCGTTCTTTAGACGCTCCACCATGCGTTCGCGTTCAGTCTGTGCAACATCACCCGAAATACCTGCAGCCTTAAACCCTCTCGAATTCAGTTCAAGAGCAATTTCCTCAACATCCAGACGCGTGCGGACGAAGACAATTGCGGCATCAGATTCTTGTGCGCTCTGGTGTTGAGCTCGAGTAGCAAGAACACGCGAAAGCGCACCAATCTTGTGCTTGTAAGGAACGACAGCATAGGTTTGGTGAATCGTATCAACCGTTGAAGACTCTTCAGAAACGGCAATCTTCAGAGGATCCTTCAAATGCGTTTGCGCAATCTTTTCAATTGCGGCTGGCATTGTCGCTGAGAAGAGGGCTGTCAAACGATCATCAGGCACTGAGGCGGTAATAGTCTCGACATCTTCAGCGAAGCCCATACGGAGCATTTCATCTGCTTCGTCAAGCACCAACATGACGACCTTGCTTAGATCCAACGCGCCTTTCTCAATAAGGTCAATCACACGGCCGGGAGTACCGACAACCACCTGCGCACCGCGCTTTAACGCACCAATCTGAGGGCCATAGGCGGAGCCTCCATAGACGGGAACGACATCGATATCGCGGCTCTGAGCGGCAAAATCAGAAATCGCTTGAGCAGATTGCATCGCCAATTCGCGCGTAGGCGCAAGAACAAGTGCCTGCACATGGCGTTGATCTGAATCAATCAAAGCCAAGAGCGGCAGGCCAAAGGCCGCGGTCTTTCCAGTACCTGTCTGAGCAATTCCAACGACATCATGGAAGTCAAGAAGCGCTGGGATTGCCTCAGCCTGGATAGGGGTTGGAACCTCATAGCCCATGTTTGTGATGGCTTTGAGGAGATCATCAGGCAGTCCAAGATCTGCGAAAGTAGTCTCGGTAGCGTTTTCGGGTGCAGTGGACACAGTTTTCCTTACAATTAGCGTCGCTCAGGGTCGACTTCACGGATGAAGCGCGACCCCACACCGTTTTCACCGCCGAGGCTATGCTCGACCACCATTGGGTAGCGCCTCGTTGCCTAGCAAGGCTATCAGGTCAATGCTCTAGAAACAGTAGTGCCTTCGGTGAGATCGCACACCGAAGGCACTAAAACGCATTAGACATCCATTTCTTCCGTAGGACGGATCGCAGGACGCACATCCTCTTCAGGAGGTTGCCAACTGTAAATATCAGCCTCAACCTGTTCCCCTGAGCGTATGTCCTTCACCGTATCAGCTTCTCCATCTGAGCCCGGGAACCATACGAAGGGGATGCCTCGTTTATCAGCGAACTTAATTTGCTTGCCAAATTTTGCTGCGCTAGGTGCCACATCGGTAGGAATACCGCGCCTGCGCAAGATGGTTGCCAAGGCATTGCAGTGCCGACGCTCTGACTCATCAGCAACGGCAATAACGACACAGGTCGGTACCTTCCGCGAAGCAGAAACCATATCCTGCGAAAGAATTCGCGATACGAGGCGAGAAACACCAATTGAAAGCCCTACTCCCGGATAGGTACGCTTCCCGTCCTTAGCAAGTGAGTCATAGCGCCCACCGGAGCAAATGGAGCCAAGATCCTCATGGCCCACAATTTCGCTTTCGTAAACCGAACCGGTGTAATAGTCGAGGCCACGAGCAATCTTGAGGTCAGCGATGATGACTCCCGGCATTGCGGCGTTCGCTTCATCAACAAGAGCACAAAGCTCAGTCAGCCCTTGATCGAGAGTTTCACTGGAAACCCCCAAAGCAGCAACTTCCTGCTGAAGCTGTGAAGCATCTTCACTGCGAATCTGGGCCATGCGAAGAAGAACGTCAATCTGCTCGGGGTTCAACCCTGCCTCGGTCAGTTCTTCCCTCACGCCCTCTGGACCGATCTTGTCGAGCTTGTCCAGGCCCCGAAGTGCCGATTCAACATCACTCACACCAATTCCTTCACAAACGCCCTGAACAACCTTGCGGTTATTCACCAGAACATGGACAGGCGGAATCGGTAAAGACATCAAGGCCTCGGCCATGACAAGAGGAAGATCAACCTCGTAGTGGAACGGCAGCTCCCCCAAACCAACGACATCAATATCAGCCTGGGTAAACTCGCGGAAACGACCGTCCTGCGGGCGTTCTCCGCGCCATACCTTCTGAATCTGGTAACGCTTAAAGGGGAAATCGAGCTCGTTTGCGTTCTCAATGACGTATCGCGCAAAGGGCACGGTTAAATCAAAGTGAAGGCCCATCTGGCGTTCTTTAGAAGAGCGCTGTCCCTCATCTTTCAGTGCCTGTAAGCGATCCAGAACATAGATCTCTTTCGAGGTTTCGCCCTTGGATTGAAGTTGTTCAAGTGTTTCAACCGCTCGAGTTTCGATACCCGCAAATCCATGGAGCTCAAATACGGAACGGATGTGATCAAGAATCGCTTGTTCAACAATGCGGCCCTGAGGGAGCCACTCGGGAAATCCTGAAAGTGAAGTACGTGCCATAATCCCTATTCTTTCACGGAGGAGCTCAGCTGTCGGACCGAGCCACGGGTACGACGAGAGAGAAATTAACCGATGCTCTTCGCGCGACGTAGATAGGCATTATTCGCCAACTCATCGCCCATCGTCGTCGCTACAGAGTGCCCGGGGAAAAGAATCGTCTGCGGATCAATCACATTTGCAAGGGTTCGCAAAGTATGTCGCATTTGGGTCTCGTCACCGCCGGGCATATCAGTTCGTCCTACTGAACCGGCAAAAATAACGTCGCCACTGAGCGCCCACGGAACAACAACCCCCGTGTCTAGTGCGCGGACGCCGTTCCAATAGACAGTGAGTTCCGAAGCACCCAAGAAAAGCGCCGACCCTTCAGTATGCCCGGGAGCAGGAACCATCCGGAGAACAAGTCCGGGAACATACTCAAAGGAGTCGACCGGGCATTCTTTGATGACTGAAGGCTTACGCCATCCCTCACTGACTTCTTCCGGAAGCGGGAGCGAAACGTAGGAGGCTGGATCGTCAAGGCGGTACGCATCGGGTCCCGGGATCCAGACGGGTGCAAGTCCCTCAGGCGCCCACGACGCAACCTCAGCGCAGTCCCACACGTGGTCAGCATGACCATGCGTTGCTAAAACAGCAGCAACGTATGCCCCGTCTTCCTCGAGCGCCTGACGAATTTCTTCACGTACGCCGAAAGAAGGATCGACAACAAGCGCTCCCACTTGCCCGTCTCCCTGAGACTGCGGCGTAATCACGCAGCAATTCGCGCCGTAGAAGGGAGTGGGAATGACGTGGATTCGAATGTTCTCGTTCACGACAGCGACGAGGAAATCTGGTCGAACCAAGCCTGCTTCGTTTCCAGTGCCTGCGTCAGCTCGCAAACCTTCGCCTCATCGCCCGAGGCCTTCGCTTCTTCAAGGTCAGCTCGTAACTGATCGAGCTGCTCTTCAAGCTGACCAAGCATTCCCGTCGCGCGAGCACGAGTCTCAGGATTCGTGCGGCGCCATTCAGCTTCTTCAGCCTTACGAAGCTCATCTTCGACTGCGCGCAGCCGGGCTTCGATCTTACGGAAGTGCTCTGAAGGAACACGACCAATCTCAGCCCAACGATCTTGAATCGACCTCAGAGCAGCCTTGGCCTCTTCATGGTTAGTAATTGGCAGAAGCGCTTCAGCTTCCTTCAGGAGTTCTTCTTTCGCGCTCAGGTTTGCTTGGTACTCAGAATCAACGGCAAGATCGTTGCGGTGACGCGCGTCGAAGAATGCCTGCTGGGCAGCGCGGAAACGCGTCCACAGTGCATCATCTTCGCGGCGAGAAGCACGCGGTGCACGCTTCCATTGCTCCATCAATTCACGGAAGGCATTGGAGGTTTCACCCCAATTGGTTGAGTCCTTCAAGGCTTCTGCACGAGCAATAATTTCTTCCTTGACGCGCTTTGCCTGTCCTTGTCGCTCATCGAGCTCAGAGAAATACTGCCGACGACGACGATCAAATTGCGTACGAGTCGCAGAGAAGCGCTTCCACAGTTCATCTTCTGCGGCCTTATCCAAGCGCGGTCCCCGACGCTGGAGTTGCTTCCATTCTTCTAGCAGATCGCGCAGGATCTGTCCTGACTGCTTCCAGTGGATCTTACTGGATTCTTTAGCAAGGATTGCCTCCGCGCGCTCAACAAGAGCAGTGCGCTCTTCCAGAGCGTGTTCCTTTGCGAGGCGACGTTCTTCCTTCGCTTCTTCCTTACGAGCTTGCGCCCTTTCCTCTACTGCCTGGACGCGCGTGCGCAGTGCAGGAAGATCACCAATAGCGTTGGGCTGTTCAACAGCTTCCTTGAGAGTGGCAAGAGTCTGGTCGATCTCCTTCGGACCAAGGCTTGCCAGACGGTCTTCGAAGAGCTTAATCGTCGCTTCGAGGTCCGCGTAGCGACGCGTGTAGAGCGCGAAAGGATCCGATGGAAGGCCCTCGGGGAAGGATCCGATCATTCGCTCAGTATCACCGTCTTGAACCCACACATTTCCCTGGGAATCAATTCGACCAAAATCGATCGAAAGCTCGGTCGTTCCGGCCGGTTCGACAGTACGTGCAGCGGCGACTTCAGGCTCAGTGGCCTGGGTTTCAGGCGAAGTAGTCACGATATTCCTTCGAGGTTGGGACAGTTTCCCATCCGACGCGATGCATGGATTTTCCACACAGGCATACCTTCAGCGGTACATGCTCCATCCTAAAGGAAAAAACCGCCAATCTCATAAAAAATAGGGTGACGTCTCACGAGGATGCCTCAAAATGAGACAGCGTTACTAACCTGCGGAAGTCGAAACACGTACCGCCTCGAAGACTCCATCCACACGCCGGAGCGCGGCAAGGACCGCATTCAAATGGCTCATTTCAGCCAAATGGAAGCTAAATCGTGCAGTTGCCACCTGGTCTCGCGTTGAAACAGTAGACGCTGAGACAATATTGACTCGATATTCAGTCATGACTTTGGTGAGATCTGCAAGCAACCCTGGACGGTCCAGAGCCTTCGTTTGAATCTGAACGAGATACTGAGCTTGAGAATGCTCGCTACTCCATGAAACCTGCACAAAACGCTCCGGATGCAGACCTTCAAGGCGTACGGCGTTGGGGCATGAGCGCTGGTGGACAGAAACGCCTTGACCGCGGGTGATGAAACCAACGATGTCATCACCAGGAACTG
>CALHID010000311.1 GCA_938030835.1 uncultured Actinomyces sp.
TGCTCCCGAGCGGCTGCCTTTCGATGGTATTCCCGAATTCGAGATGCGCGAAACTCCCAATGCCCCGACTATCGAGGCCTTGGTTGAGCGCTCCAACGAGCTTTACCCCCGCGATGATCGCCCGTGGCAGGCTTCGGATACATTGAAGAGCTTCGTTGTCACGCTCACGCACCCTGACGGTGAGCGTGAGGTCGTTCTCTTGGGTGTGCCCGGTGACCGCGATGTCGATATGAAGCGTCTTGAGGCTTCGGTCGCACCAGCGGAAGTCGAAATGGCCGGTCCGGAAGATCTGGCAAAGCACCCCGAGCTGGTTCCCGGCTACATCGGCCCCATGGCTGCAGGACCGAATTCGCCTGCTCGCCACCTCGATGAGGATGGTAATCCTGTGGGTGGTATTCGCTTCTTGGTTGATCCTCGCGTGGTTGATGGAACCACGTGGATCGCTGGTGCAAATACTCCCGGAAAGCACGTGTACTGGCTGACGATGGGGCGTGATTTTACCGCCGACGGTACCATCGAGGCCGCCGAGGTTCGCGAGGGCGATCAGGCTCCAGATGGCTCTGGTCCGCTTCACTTGGAACGCGGTATCGAAGTTGGTCATATCTTCCAGCTGGGCCGCAAGTATGCAAAGTCCTTGGGCCTTACTGTTCTGGACCAAAACGGAAAGAGCCAGGTTGTCACCATGGGCTCTTACGGCATTGGTGTTTCGCGTGTTCTGGCGGCACTTGCTGAGTCCAACAGTGACGAGCGCGGTTTGGCATGGCCTGCAAATATTGCACCATTTGATGTCCACGTTCTTGCTACGGGTAAGACGGATGAGATTTTCGAGGCTGCGGAGTCGATCGCATCGGCATTGGATCGTGATGGCTTCGATGTTCTCTTCGATGATCGTCGCAAGGTGTCTGCTGGTGTGAAGTTTGCCGATGCAGAACTGGTTGGTCTTCCGATTGCAGTTGTTATTGGCCGCGGTTTGGCAGAGGGCAAGGTCGAGATTCGTCTCCGTGCAAGCGGTGAGTCTTTCGAGGTTCCGGTTGAATCTGCGGTTGAGCGTATCGAGCAGCTGCATCGTGAGCTGATGGGGGAGGGGAAGTAAATGGCTCTGCGTGAGATCCGTGTGATCGGTGATCCGGTCCTTCGAACCCCCTGTGATCCCATTACTGAAATCGATGCTTCTGTGAAGGCATTGGTCGAAGACTTGCTTGAGACCGTTGACATGGACGGGCGCGCAGGTCTTGCGGCCAACCAAATCGGTGTGGGGCTGCGTGCATTCTCGTACAACATTGATGGGGAGATCGGCTACGTTCTCAACCCGAAGATCGTTGAGCTCAGCAAAGACGAGTATCAGGACGGTGACGAAGGCTGTCTGTCTGTTCCTCAGCTCTGGTTCCCCACGGAGCGCGCGTGGTACGCCCGCTGCGAAGGTATTGACTTGGATGGAAAGCCAGTAGTCATCGAGGGTGAAGAACTGATGGCTCGTTGTATTCAGCACGAGTGCGATCACCTTGATGGCATGCTCTATATCGACCGTCTGGATCGCAAGACGCGTAAACGCGCTCTGCGTGAAATTCGCGAGGCAAACTATTAAAAGACAGATGTCGAACTGATCTTTGCGCAACTGCGGCGGATCCCACGCGATCCGCCGCAGTTTTTGCGTTAGAATGGGCGTACACCGTTTGCTGTGGCATTGGATTGAGGGCGTAGGGGAAGACGATCCTCAAACACAGGAGGCCACAATGCGAAGGTCCTATACCCGCGGTGTACTTTTCGTACACTCAACGCCGCCCGCTCTATGTCCGCACATCGAGTGGGCTGTCGGTGCTGCCTTGGGAAGTGAAGTTCACCTTCAGTGGACCCCTCAAGAGGCTGCCCCGGGAATGCTCCGCTGCGAATACTCCTGGGTAGGAAGCGCCGGTACGGGAGCTCGCTTGGCCTCGGCACTGCGCGGATGGGAGCACCTGCGCTACGAGGTCACTGAAGAAGCCAGCCCCTCTTGCGATGCAGGACGCTGGTCGCATACGCCGTCATTGGGTATTTTCCATGCGCAGATGGACAGCGTCGGCAATGTTGTCGTTCCCGAAGACCGCGTGCGTGCAGCTATCGAAAAGGCAAGCTCATATGAAGAGCTGCGTGAAGGACTCGATCTGGCTTTGGGCCAGGCTTGGGATGATGAGCTGGAGCCCTTCCGTCACGCAGGAGCAGGCGCGCCTGTTCGCTGGCTCAACCGCGTAGGCTAATAATCTATGGGTACTATCGGTGACCTTTTAGGCGATGCGCTGGGACAGGCCTTAGCCTCGAATTCTGATGCTGCACCCGTTGAGGCAATTGAAGGGGCATGTGAGCAAAGGGCAGAGGAACGCGCTGAGCATGTGCGTCAGGTTGTACAGGATGCGCTTGTTTCAAACGCTTCAGTAGTGCCGGAGAATATCGATGATGCGTGTTTATTGAGCGCCCTTGATCTGGACACTTTATCTCTATATGCCGCCGTTTCGGCCATCGAACATGAACTGGAAATCACCATCCCGGATGCCGTGGTAACCCAATGGGTGGCCATTGGAGATATTGCGAGCAGTGTCGGTGAGCTGGTGCAGTAGCGTCAAACTTCTGACCTAGAATGGTGTTATTGTCTGCGACCACACCAACTCAAGGAGAATCACAGGTGGCACGAATCGAAGAAGATCTGCTGGGTACGCGAGAAGTTCCTGATGAGGCATACTGGGGAATCCACACGCTTCGCGCCCTTGAGAACTATCAAATCAGTGGTCGGACAATCAACCAGGTTCCTGAGATGATCCGCGCAATCGTCCAGGTGAAAAAGGCCTGCGCCCTGGCAAATCGTGAACTCCACGTGATCAGCGCTAAGACCGCAGAGGCTATTGTTGCGGCTTGTGACGATATTTTGACTAACGGAACCTGCATGGATCAATTTCCGATTGATCAATTCCAGGGTGGTGCGGGTACCAGTGTCAATATGAATGCCAATGAGGTTATCGCGAATCGCGCACTGGAGATGCTTGGGCTTCCTCGCGGTGATTATGACGTGATCAATCCCAATGACCATGTGAATCATTCGCAGTCGACGAACGACGCATATCCGACTGCATTCCGTTTGGCACTTCACGGAAAGATCGATAGGCTTCGCAGGGCTGTGGAGGATCTTGCCGATGCGTTCGCAGCGAAGGGCGATGAATTCCGTGATGTGCTGACCATGGGCCGTACTCAGCTGCAGGATGCGGTGCCGATGACGCTCGGACAGGAAATGTCGGCCTTTGCAGTTACGCTTCGTGAGGAAGATCCACGTCTTGAAGTGAATGCAGAGCTTCTCCTGGAAACGAACTTGGGCGCAACGGCGATCGGTACCGGTTTAAATACCCCTACTGGTTATCAGGACGTAGTTGTTCGTCACCTGCGTCGCATTACCGGCTCTCGAGTCAAGGCTGCAACCCACTTGGTTGAGGCAACTTCCGACACCGGTGCATATGTGTCAATGCATGCGGCAATTAAGCGCACAGCCGTGAAACTGTCGAAGATTTGTAATGATCTTCGTTTGCTTGCTTCGGGACCACGCGCTGGTTTGAATGAAATTAATCTTCCTGAGATGGCTGCAGGTTCGTCGATCATGCCTGCGAAGGTGAACCCGATTATTCCCGAGGTCGTCAACCAGGTCTGCTTTAAGGTCATCGGAAATGATCAGACTGTGACAATGGCTGCTGAAGCGGGGCAGCTTCAGCTCAACGTCATGGAACCGGTTATTGCGCAGGCAACCTTCGAATCCATCGATCTTCTTGTGAATGCGTGCGACACTCTTCGTGAGCGCTGCGTCAATGGAATCACGGCGAATGTTGAGGTTTGCCGTTCCTACGTTGAGAACTCGATTGGTATTGTCACCTACTTCAATGACGTGATCGGGCACCACCTCGGCGATGTTGTTGGTAAGCGTGCTGCTGCAGAGGGGAAGACCGTTCGCGAAGTGATTGCCGAGATGGGATTGCTTTCGGATGAAGAGGTCGAGGCGATTCTTTCGCCAGAAAACCTTGCAAACCCTCATTACCGAGGTGCACAGGTCGATTGATCTTCAAGTTTGGTTTGGGAGCGGGAGATTAGCTCTCTCGGCCTAAACCAGGTGGGCTCCCAAATTGGTGGTTATTTCAGGATAAAAGAATCGCCGATTTGGCTATATCCTGATTGTCTGCTTCAACGCGGATAAATGCTTGGTTTACCTCTGTCACCGCATGCGATATCCCTGCAGCAGCGAATGCTATCTGATCGGCTAGATTGTTCATTTCACCAATCAATGAATCGAGTATTTCCTGGCTGCTGCCAGCAGCTGGGATTGAAGAGAGTCGTGTTTTTGTCGCGCTTTCTCCGGCGTCATCAGCTTTTTTCGCCGCTTGCGCCACCTGCTCTGGACGCCAATCGATATCCTGAGACACCTTACCTCCTAGAGGTTGAAGTAATTCGCGAGCTCGCACCAGAGCATCGTTTGATAGTAGCCCTCGAGCCCAACTCGTGCCGGATCTGAACGTTGTTTACGAACCATGCAGGGCGGAGCGAGGTAGCTGGATGGCACACGTGAGGTTGCGATCTTGTAGCTTGCCGAAGGCATTGATAGCGCTGCGATGCTGGAAATTGGCTCATAGCGGCTGGCAACGCGCTTCCATCGAGTCCACGCCGAATATTCCCAGTTATCTTCCTCAATTTCCCGGTGAAACCTTGGATTCATATATCGAGTCGTCCGATCTACGAGCAGTCCTTTGGCTTCTTCGATATCACCTCTACTAAGTGCGTCAACTGCCTGCGACTGAATGTATCTTGGAGCGTCGAAATCGTTCTCACGAGTGAAGATCGGTGAGTTTGCCAGTAAAACGTGGGGGGTTTCTTCTGTATCGATCAGATAGATATGACTTTCTTCTCCGACGGAGCGTAAAACTGTTGTCGAAACCGGGGCCTGAAAAATACAGAGTTGACGTATTACGTTGGGTGTGTAATGAGGTGAGAGTGAATAAATAGTGATCGGATGAGTGCTCTTCTGGATAGGGGCAAACAGATTCACCGCGTCCTCGGTCAGGCAGCCTGCAGAAAAAACGGATTCAACGCGCTGTCCAGCCGCTTCTTCAGCTTCTAACCATATCCTTTCGCCGTTGTCTGATGTGAGAGCCGCAGTGCGAAACGCTTCTGTGAGGCAAGTCGGAATTGAAATTGTGGGGCGATCTTTTGTATTCATGGAGTGACCTGTAAAGTTTCGAGCATTCGGGGAAGTTGATCAGCGATTGAATTAATTGAAGTCGTTGTTGCGGTTGCTGTCGCATAGAGGCGGACAGTTCTGTTACTAACTGCCTGAGTCCAGGTCCACTGGATCGCTGTGTAGGAGAGTCCTTCGTCAACGTAAAGGCCGGTAGTCATAAGTGTGTCATCACTTGGGATCGAAAAACGTGTCTGTTCGATAGTCATCCAGGCGGGAATAATTCCATCGAGCGGTATTGGGCTTTCCCCCATTAAATCGATGGTCACGATGAAATTCGGTCGGAAGCCTGTCGTCTTTTCCGGAATTCCGACTGCAACAAAGAGAGCATCATCTAACGGGGAACGGGGGTGCGTGGAGGTCGCGTTAACTATTGGTGGAATCTGTGGAGTGAGTATCGCCTTCGGATTCGGGAGAGATAACGCCCTCCACGTGTCGGGGAGTTCCATGCTTGTTTTGATGGTCACGGTTTCACCTCCAAGGGCGTACGAGCAATAATTGGTTTGGTGAGGGGTCGGGGGGATGATCTTCCCGTTTTCGTCAATAAGCCCGTGGCGCTTGTGCCACTGCCACTGCGCGTCTATGCAGCGAGGGACTGGGAGCGGAAGGAAATAGAGGACAGCAATGAGAAGAAAGAGAAGCCCGAAGATAGCAATGATAAAAACGAGTGAGCGCGGTGCGCCGGCTGTTTCTAGAAGTATACCTGTGCAGCTGGAAATTGCTGCTAACGTCCATGCGAGGCGGCGTATGCTCGCTCCTCGTTTTGAATAGAAATCACTGGACATATCTCTCCAGAAAACAGCAATTTGCGCATCGCTGTATGTTTCTGAACACCAGATCAGCAATCCGATGAGAAAGAGAATCAATCCTGGGAGAACTACACCAAGTTCGCTGCTCATTGTTAACTGTGCTTTCGACCGATGCTTATATGTCGAGATTTCGGTATTATTTGCCTTTGTTGTGACCGTAAATCTTATCTGTTTCTAACGCATGGCGGTTCTGTTCTTCTGCTTCCTGGAAGGCTTGATTGACCGCTGTTGTTGCTTGGGAGACTCCAGCGCATGCAAGTGTGAGCCCCGCGATACGCCCGTTAATATCTGGAATAAGTTCGTCGAGGGCGTCTTGGTGTTGCACAGCGGTCGAAATTGAGGTGAGCTTGCTTTTTGAGAAGATCTCACCTGCAGCATCACACTTTTTTGCGCACTCGGTTACTTGCTCTGGGTTCCATTCGATAAAGTCATACATTTAACGCCTCCTAGGGTTTAAGCGTGTGTCGCGTGAAGTTAAAGTAGGCCGCGAGTTCGCACCAGAGCAGTGTTTCGTAGCAGGGCTCTAGGGGAGCGTACTGTCTATTTACTACCTTTGATGGTAATGAGGTAGTAGCGGATAGATAGCTCTCAGGAACTATAGGTGTTTCAAAGCGATAAGTTGACGCTGGCGTGGAGAGTGCAGTAACGCTTGAAGTAGGCGAATAGGTCGTGGCTGTTCGCCTCCATCGTGTCCACGCTGTGTATTCCCAGAGCCCTTTTTGTATATATGAAGCGAAATTGCGGTACTTATTTTGAGTGATGGAATCAGCAAGGAGCCTTTGTACTTGCTCGAAATTTGCGTGGCTCATTGCACGAATTGCATCAGCAAAAATACAGCGCGGAGCGTCATTGTCCCCTTCGCGGGTGCGTAAAGGGCTATTTGCTAAGACCACATGAGGAACTTCCTCGGTATCAATGAGGTATACGTGAGTTGTGTCGTGAACGCTACGAAGGACTGTTGAGTGCTCGTTTGCTTGGAATACACATAACTTGCGTGTGGCATCGGGTGTATATGCGGGGGAGCACGAATAGACGGTAATTGGTCCGGTGCATGCGGCAATAGGAGCGAGAAGCGCCTGCGCAGCGGGCGTTAGGGAGCTACCCGTCGATACTTCCGATAAGTGGCGCCCGGCGCGTGTTTCCACGTGTTGCCATTCTTCAAAACCATTACGGGGGTTGATGGCCACACTGATGAAAGATCGAGCGAAGGTTGTGGGGATGACGATCGCGGGGCGATTGGGATTTGGTGTGTTGGTGTTCATTGTGTGATTTCTAGGCTGCTGATCATGTCTGGTATGTCGTCGGCGATGTGGTTGATGTGGGTTGTTGTAGAGGTCAGTGTGGCATAGACGCGGATACGATGTTCTGCAATTCTTTGTGTCCATGTCCATTGGATAGCGGTGTAGGACTGGTGGTCATCTATGTAGATTCCGCTTGACATGGTTCCGTCTGGACTGTGGATGGGG
>CALHID010000312.1 GCA_938030835.1 uncultured Actinomyces sp.
CACGGCGCATATGGTCGCCTCCGGTCCGCAAAATGGTATCGGGCGCGCCAACTGGGTAAGCGAGGTTCCTGAAGCCTTGCTGGGATCATTGCGCCACTCCCTGACAACGCTCGCGCCCCACTTGGAACAAATGCTGCGCCAGGGAATGGAGTCTGGTGAAATTGGCTGCGCCTTCCCGGGTGAAGTCGCTGAAGTGTTGCTTCTGCTTGTAGATGTGTGGATTGACCCGCTGATCGTTTCGGATTCTTATGAGCGAAAGTGCCAAAAGGTGGATTTTATTGCTGCTTTCCTCGAACGTTTCGACGCCCCGGTGCTCAGTGAGGACTCTATCGCAGTCATCAAAAATGGGGTAGGTCGTTTCTATGAATGAGCGCGATTTCTACTCCATTCTCATGGTGAATCTACCGTTTTCTGGGCACACGAACCCGACGCTTGGCTTAGCTCGGGTACTCACTGATATGGGACATCGTGTGACCTACATTCATTCGCCTACGTGGCGGGAAGCTGTGGAAGATACGGGCGCACATTTTGTCCCCTATGACGACTATCCCCTCTGTCCGAGTCCATTCCAGGATCGCATGCACTGCTGGAGTGCTGCTTACCGGACGGTGCTGCGTATCGGCTCAGACTACGACTGCCTTATCTACGAGATGCTCTTTGTTTCAGGCAAAGCACTCGCCGACCGTTTGGGGATAGTCCCGATCAGGATCTTCTCAACCTTTGCGCTCAATGAGCATGTACTAGACGACTTCGGGCGAAGCGGCGGGTTGTACTTAACGTCGATCTTCCGTTTTCCGCGTCTTAGATCGCTCATTTCTGCACCTTTAAGTAGGAGATATGGGTGGCGCTTCCGAGAGATCGAAGCCGAGATTGCGTGTAATAGCCCTAGCCTCAATATCGTCTACACGCCCCGGAGCTTTCAGATATATGCCAAGGAATTCCCTTCATCTCGATACGCGTTCGTAGGGGCGTCTATCGATGGACGTTGCAGCGAGCCATTTTCGCCTCCCGGGGGCAGTGGCCCCCTCATCTACATATCTCTAGGGACAGAACTCAATAAGTCCGAGCGTTTCTTCCGTCGGTGTGTGGAAGCGTTCCGCAGCTGTGGCGTGCGCGTTGTTATGGCGATCGGTGGGTCTGTACGTCCTGAGAGCCTGGGCTCCCTGCCACCCACGATTATGGTCCGCAGCAGGGTTCCGCAGCTTGAGGTGCTTGCACGAGCATCTCTCTTTATTACCCACGGAGGAATGAACAGCGTTAATGAGGCACTCTTCTACGGAGTGCCGATGCTGGTTGTACCAGTTGGTAACGATCAACCGACTGTGGCTCAGCGGGTGAAAGAGTTGGGATTGGGCGAAGTATTGGAGGCTCATGCAGTAACTGCCGATGTGCTTCGTGAGGCTGCCATGCGTGTGTTATCTGATCGTGAGTGTCACACGCGTCTTTCCGAGTTTCGCAGAGAGACATGCAACGCAGGTGGCAATGCAGAAGCTGCGAAGCTCATCGTCGAACGGCTCAATCGAGCGTGAAACGCGGGCGGGGAGCAGTTGACGGGCTGCTCCCCGCCAGGACTGTTTTAAAGCTACGAAAACTCGCAAGAGTGCAAAAAGAATCGCTCCAATGTTGATCCTCATCGATCATGCGGATGTCTATTCCACGGCAAAGCCCCTGGAATGGCCGCCCATCGACGGATTGGCGACCGTCCTAACGATTTTGCACCGAGAGGACAAGGAACTCCTCGGCGTTCGGCACTAAATTCAACATCTTCCTGCCCGACGGGCGCCCAGACGCAGGCGATTCCCAAGACATGGCGAAAATGGCGGTACTCGGTGTCCCCGCACGAAGCATCCTTACTCCTGGTCGTCGCTACGACCTCTCGGCGTGATCTGGGGCCACTCTCGGTCAATGTGGGTCTCCCGTCCCCTTGAACGCAGGAAGTTTTCAAAGTTTTCCGCCCAAGCTGCGTGGGCGTCCTTTTGGAACGCGTGGATTTCCCGGCAGTCTTTCGATGCACAGTCCGGATATTTCCGAGCAATAGCAGCCAGGACATCAAGGGTCATGATTACGTCGTATTCAGCGGTGTGTGCGTTTTCTGAGACAGGAACGCCGTAAGCTGCTGCCATCAATGACAGCTGCTTCTTTCCTTTGCGGTAGCGCTCAAGATGGCGGTCCAAGACCAGGGGATCAATGATCGGTGCCGGTTCTGGGGTTCCAAGTCTGTTGCTGAGTGTTGGAAGCGAGTGACGGCGAAGCTCTTCTTCGAGCAGAGTGAGGTCGTAGCTTCCATTGAAGGCAACGACTGGGTAGCCCTGCGCCATGTGCGCTGTCAGTGCAGATGCCACTTCTTCGAGGACTTCTTCGATGGGACGTCCATGGCTGCGTGCGTACTGGGTGGTAATGCCGTGGATTTGTGCGGCTGTGTCCGGGATATCGACACCCGGATCAGCTAACCATGTCGTAATAGCGTCGGAATTGGGGGATCCAGATGCGCCTTCGCTGCGCAGAACCAGAGCCGCACTGACAAGACGGTCGCGATGGGGGTTGACGCCTGTCGTTTCGGTATCGAAGCCCAGCCAGGGAAGCTGAGCCCAAGAATAAGGGTGTGTGTCTGCCATGACTTAAGTGTGCATCAGCGCATTGTCATTTGCGTCCAGTTTTTCAGTTCGCGGCACAAAAAAGTGTCCCGCTTCGACGAAGAAGCGGGACAGAGTGGAACTGACCAGTGATCAGGGATGCAAAGGCAAGGGGAAGGAAAAACGCGTGTATGCGCAGGGCATCTGAGCGCGATCTCGCGATCCGAGCTTCCGGGGTGCGCGTTCGCTTGTACGGCGCGATACATCCTGACGGTTACGGTTTTCCGTGCGTGAACTGCGTCGGAAATCCTTGGTAACGGCAGCTGCTGCTGTCAACATGGTGACCTCCTGCGGATCAAATGACGAACACCGGTAGTAGGTGTATCTCTGTGATGACATACACAGTGTGCCTGTCTACTCAGCCCGTTTCAAGTGTTTCGTGAAGGGGCTTTTTCTCTTTCACTTCAAGGGAAAATCGCGATTGAGTAAAGGTGAGGAACTGGTGAAGTTTAGCCATGGCATCCTCATAAAGAGAATAAAATTAAAGTAAAATTTTTTGGCCTTTTGCCATGTGTCCACAGGCGTTTGTGACCGAATGTAAAACCGTATCGCCATGTAGACAATATGTGAAATGCCTTACATTAATGGGGTGGGAAGGCTTCGTGTCTTCCGTCCCTTGGTGACGCATCTGACGAGATTGTGCGACTAGAATGGCGACATGGCTAACGAGGTCGAAATTGGTCGGGGAAAACGTGGTCGTCGGGCGTACACCTTGGATGACATCGCACTAGTTTCGGCACGCCGGACCAGGGATCCCGCGGACGTGAATGTTGGCTGGCAGATCGATGCGTATCACGTCGACGTCCCCATCATGGCTGCGCCTATGGACTCGGTGATGAGTCCTGATACTGCGATCCTTTTTGGCAAACTCGGTGGAATTGGCGTTCTGGATCTGGATGGATTGTGGACTCGCTACGAAAATCCCCAGCCGATTTTGGATGAGATTGCGCAGCTTCCGGCAGACGGGTCGATTGCGCGTCTGCAACAGATCTACTCTGCTCCCATCCAAGAAGACCTCATCACCGAACGTCTGGAATACATTCGTAAGGCAGGCGTGGTCGTCGCCGGAAAACTCTCGCCGCAGCGCACTCAGCGCTACTGGCGTGCAGTTGTCGAGGCCGGGGTGGACCTCTTCGTCATCCGTGGGACAACCGTTTCGGCTGAGCACGTTTCATCACGCGCAGAGCCTCTGAACCTTAAACGTTTCATTTATGAACTCGACGTTCCGGTGATCGTTGGTGGCGTCTCAACAGATACTGCCGCCCTGCACCTCATGCGTACCGGCGCCGCAGGTATTTTGGTTGGCTTTGGCGGGGGAGCGGCTCATGCAACGCGCCAGTCTCTTGGGGTCCATGCGCCTATGGCAACGGCTATCGCAGATGTTGCTGCAGCGCGTCGTGATTACATGGATGAATCGGGTGGCCGTTATGTCCACGTGATTGCAGACGGTGGGATTGGGCGCTCTGGCGATATGACACGTGCGATTGCCTGTGGAGCAGACGCAGTGATGATGGGTGCGGCCCTGGCTCGTGCTGAAGAGGCTCCCGGACGTGGATGGCATTGGGGATCCGAGGCCACGCACCCAGAGCTTCCGCGAGGGCACCGCGTTCGCGTGGGGACCTCGGGTACCTTCAGCGAGATCCTCTATGGGCCATCGACGCGAGCGGATGGAACGCTCAACTTCATTGGTGCCCTTAAGCGGACAATGGCCTCGACGGGCTATTCGGAAGTGAAGGACTTGCAGAAGGCGGAAGTCGTCGTTAGCCCTTACTGGCGCTAATAAATCTGGGTGGTGAACGGGGTTAGTTCACCACCCAGAACAATAAGACCTCAGCTACGCCTTCGTGCCGTTTTCTGAGCTCAGTGTCGGTGCGTGGAAGGTGAGGTCTTCCATTTTGTAGGGCAGAAATAGCGTGCACAGCAGCGTTCCGGTGAAGAGCCAGGGAAGCAGGGCTGGCGCTGTGATGACATCGCTATATTCATTGAGGAATGCGCCAAAACTGGGCATTGCGTTCATCTGGAAGGTTCCGATCAAAACTCCCAGAGTTACGAATGGAATTGCAAAGTTGTAGGCGATCGCAATCCAACGGATTGACCGTGAAAGCTGGACCAGATTCGCCAGCCTGAGGATCAATCCGGCAAGAGTTAACGCAAAGCCAATGATGATGCCCCCTGCGAGTGGCTTGGAGAGCCACAACATCGGCTGATCGCTGTACATCCCCTTCAATGAAAAAATGATGCCAAGGGTGCCGAGGAAGAAAAAGACGTAGATCAAGCTATCGAGGGATGATCTCTTCTCGTCGACGATTTTCATAGTGTGTCCTTGAAACCAAAGTTGAGAATTAGGTGCCAAGTTGGCGGTGGCGGAAAATCCGCGACGAAATCACAGGTGGCATGCAGCGATTCTTTGGTGCATCCACGGATAATTATACTTGAGCTCTTGAGCTCTTGAGCTCTTGAGCTCTTGCCAAGAGTCTTTTCTGCAGATCAGAGCATAAAAGTGGGACGGTCACGAAAGACCGTCCCACGAAATAAAAACGGGTTCCGCCGTTTACGCTATGGAAGCAAAAGTTATTGA
The DNA here is from genome assembly GCA_938030835.1 of uncultured Actinomyces sp. Classification (GTDB taxonomy): domain Bacteria; phylum Actinomycetota; class Actinomycetes; order Actinomycetales; family Actinomycetaceae; genus Pauljensenia. Next base: position 5,212 of record CALHID010000312.1, read on the forward strand.
GCGTCGAAGGTCTGAGCGAAGACCGAAATGCTATCGCGAAGCTTCTTGATGTTCTTACGGTTCTGCTTCCCCTGGAATGCGGGAGCAAAACCTGTAGCTTCAACGCGCATTGCTACCGATGTGCCCTGCGGGATAGAGAAGGCTGAGATCCAAATCGTTTCACCGTAGGTCAACATTGACATATCGGTTGTTGCCTTGATGTGGCCGGTCGTGGGGGCGACCATATGAATTCCCCAACCCAGTTTCTGTATCTCTTGAACCAGTAACGGAAATGCATTCTCAAATGGAAGCGCAACAATGAAGCCGCCGTCGGTTTGACGTTCAAAAAGTGCCATGAGAGTCCTCTTTCCTTCAACCTTTATGCGCGTATTTTAGTACGCAGAACTATGCCCCGGTTTGGACGGTGTCCAAACCGGGGCATGAGGGCGAGTTATACCCAGTGGGCTTACTTGTCAGCAGCGCTGGGGTGCGTCATATCCGCGGGAACAACCCATGCATCGAACTCTTCGGGAGTGACAAAACCAAGCTCCAGAGCGGACTCGCGCAGCGAGATGCCCTTGTGGTGGGCGTTCTTCGCGATCTTTGAGGCCTTGTCGTAACCGATGTGGCGGTTC
>CALHID010000313.1 GCA_938030835.1 uncultured Actinomyces sp.
ACGTGTTCCCGAGGCATTGATGTCGATAGCCGGGAAGATTCGGCGGTCGGCAAGCTGGCGCGAGAGTCGCAGTTCCATGTTGCCCGTACCCTTGAACTCTTCGAAGATCACCTCGTCCATCTTCGATCCGGTCTCAACAAGAGCCGAGGCGATGATGGTCAGCGATCCGCCCTCGCGCAGGTTACGTGCGCCACCAAAGAACTTCTTGGGCGGGTAGAGCGCTGAGGCGTCAACACCACCTGAGAGGATTCGACCCGAGGCCGGAGCGGCGAGGTTGTAGGCGCGGGAAAGCCTGGTGATTGAGTCAAGAAGAACGACGACATCTTGACCGAGTTCAACCAGACGCTTGGCGCGTTCAATCGCCAGCTCTGCAACAATTGCGTGATCCGATGCGGGACGATCAAAGGTCGAAGCAATAACCTCACCCTTGACGATGGAGCGCATATCGGTGACTTCTTCAGGACGCTCATCAACCAGAACGACCATGAGGTGAACCTCGGGGTTATTCAATTCGATTGCCTTCGCAATCTGCTGAATAACCATGGTCTTGCCGGCCTTCGGAGGCGAAACAATCAAACCACGCTGTCCCTTACCAATAGGGGCAACCAAGTCGATAACGCGAGGAGTGAAGGCCTTTGCCGAGGTCTCCATTCGCAGTTGCTGGTCGGGGTAAATCGGAGTGAGCTTGGAGAACTCGCGGCGCGCCTGCGCGTCCTCAATGCTCATGCCATTGACAGAGTCAACGCGAACCAGCGCGTTGTACTTCTGGCGCTGACGCTCACCTTCACGGGGTGCACGAACCGCACCTGCAACGGCATCGCCGGGACGCAGTCCCCAGCGACGAACATTGCCGAGGGTAACGTAAACGTCGTTGGGCCCGGGCAGATAGCCGGAGGTACGAACGAATGCGTGGTTTTCTTGAACGTCCAAGATGCCCGCAATCGGTGCAAGATTCTCTTCGGAGACCGGCGCAGACTCGCGACGCTCGCCACGCTCAACGCGTTCATTGCGCTCACCGCGTTCACGACGTCCCTCACGTCCGCGTCCACGTCGGCGCCCTTCGCGATCACGACGGGAACGATCGCGAGCCTCGGGATCATCACTATCGGGAAGGGCAATCTCGATGTGCTGCGCGGGTGCGGGAGCGCTTTCCTCTTCTTCGTGACGGGTCGGGGTCGGCAGATCCAAGGTAACGGTCTGCGGTTCTGCAGCTTCACTGGAGACAACGCGACGACGACGGCTCTTTCGCGGAAGGCCAGCGTCGTTCGAGGAACGCTCTTCCACGGTTGAGTGCGAAACAGGAGCGGGCAGCTCAATACTGACCTGCGGGGCCTCGCTGGCTTCCTCACGCGCAACGCGACGGCGACGCGAACGCGGGGCCTCTTCTTGTTTGGGCGCGCCACCTTGCGCAGCACTGAGCGCCTCAATCAGCTGGGGCTTACGCATTGCAGAAACACCTTTTAGGCCAAGTTCGGTGGCCATGGCTTTGAGTTCCACCAACTTCATGCGCGACAATTCGCGGTCTTGGGTGGTCACATCGTTGCTCAACTGATAATCCTCACATGCATGGTCTCACGACAGACCAGGTGAACTTCTCAATCAACATGAGATGAATAGAAAGGACATGTTCCAACAGGAACACGGAAGAATTTCCACATTTGGAGATCGAAGGATTTCCTTCAGTGCGATAGTAGCAAGCTACACGCGTTTTCTCACTACTTTCACGCAAGCAGTTTTGCTCTGCGCGCTAAATCACACAAATATGCATCCACCGTTAATCTTTGAAAGATTGCCTCGAGTAATTTGAAGACCTGACGTAGCAAGTTTCAAAGGACGCACTGCCCATCCTGCTGCCTGAGCATCAGCTTGAACCTTGGGATCAATGCTTTCAAGACTGAGCACTGTTGGTCCCGCGCCAGAGATGACCGCTGCTTTACCAGCACCACGAAGCCAAGTCACCAAGGCATGAGAAGGTTGCATTGATTGACGCCGGTAGTCTTGGTGCAGGCGATCTTCAGTCGCAGCCATAAGCAGTTCATGAACATTCGTCCCAGCACCAATCACATGATTTTGCCCACTGAGGACTGCAGCCAAGATTCCAGCACGCGAAAGATTAAATTTTGCATCATCGAAGGGAACCTGCTGTGGAAGCACAGCACGTGCTTTCGAGGTCGCCAGCTCAAAATCAGGGATAAAGGCAACGGGCTCAATCGGCGCCTCCCCCGAAAGGCACAGCATGCCCGGAAGCTCACCATCCATCCATGAAATCGTCACTCCGCCAGAGATGGCTGGAGCGACGTTATCCGGATGACCTTCCATCTCGGTCGCAATCGAAAGGATATCCTCCGCGGTAAGCGCCTCGGGATCTCCAATAAGCGCACGCGCAAGCCCAAGACCAGCGATGATTGCCGAGGCTGAGGAACCGAGGCCTCGAGAATGAGGAATCCGGTTCATACAGCGCATCTGGATGCCAACCTGCGCAACGCCTGCTGCATCCAAGCCCATACGCAGTGCCTGAACAACAAGGTGATTTTCGCCTTCGTCGAGGACGCCTGCCCCTTCACCCTCAATCGTCACATGGGTTGCGCCCGCAGTTGCGTGGACGCTCACTTCATCCCAGAGGTCTAAGGCAAGACCAAAGGAATCAAAACCAGGTCCGAGATTGGCCGAGGTAGCGGGAACGCGAACAGCGACGAAATCTTGAGTGATGCGCATGGAGGGTCACTTTCCAGAATTTAGATATCCAGGAGCGGGAAGATTGCGGGTGAAACATGAGCGCTGAGCTCATGCACCAAAGCCTCGACGAGGCCATGGGCGCGGTCTCGCGCGATAGCCTGGGTCGTCAAGGTCACAACACTTTCTCCTTCAGTATCCCCCGCTTCAATATCGATCCCCTGTAGCGACACTTCGTGCGAGGAACACACCCGGCTCACAGACTCACTCACACCTGAAGTCGTCGGGATGCTCAAACGGATAATGAATGGCGAGACAACACTCCAGTTTTCTGAGAGCCTCACAGGCAGCTCATCTTCTTCACGCATTGCACCCAGCCCACTGAGACGGTCGCGTGCTGCGGCAACAATGTCCCCCAAGACAGCCGAAGCCGTCGGGAAGCCCCCCGCCCCAAGACCAAGGAAAGACAAGGTTCCCGCGGCCTGGGCATTAACGAAAACACCATTCGCGGGCCCATGAAGAGAGGCGAAGGCGTGATCAAGAGGAACAAAAGTCGGCTCAACTCCAAGGCGAAGGACAGGCTCGCCTGCCTCCTCGTCATATTGAGCGCGGGCAACAAGCTTAATGACGAAGCCCAAGCGTGCAGCCAGAGCAATGTCATCGGTCGACAGCGCGGTAATCCCCTGACGCGGCACGCTCTCAACACTGACCCAACGCCCAAAGGAGAGAGAGGACATAATCGCGCATTTTGCTGAGGCATCATAGCCCTCAACATCGGCGCTGGGATCGGCCTCAGCAAAACCCAATTCCTGGGCCTGCGCCAAAGCTTCGCCATAGTCCGCGCCCTGAGTGGTCATTTGATCAAGAATAAAGTTTGTCGTCCCGTTGACGACGCCAGCAATCTGGCGAACCCGATCACCGCGCAGGGATGAGGTCAAAGCCCCAATCACTGGAATTGCACCGGCAACGGCAGCTTCGAAGTAAAGGCGCGTGTTCGCCTCGCGCGCCGCGGCGAAAAGCTCAGGTCCACGAGAAGCAATAAGAGCCTTATTACCAGTGATGACTGCGCTGCCATTCTTCAGCGCAGTCATCACATAGTCGTAAGCCGGATCGACTCCGCCGATCAATTCAACAACGAGGTCTTTCCCCGCAATGACTTCATAGGGATCAGTCGTCAGTAATGAAGGATCAATGGGGAAGGCACGCTTGGCGTCTAGGCGTCGTACGAGCACGGATTGAACCTCGAGGCGAGTACCCAAACGACGTTCATACTCATCCGACCACTGTTGAAGAAGGTGGATAACATGAGCGCCAACAGTACCTGCACCCAAAACTCCAATGCGGATCGGGGATGGTGTCGTGTTCACATTTCCTCCTCTTGGGGGCCAAATCGGCACGGATATAAAGTCAGCTGAAATTGCTCATGGACCAGTGACGAGTCTACTGTGCACACCCCCTGAAGGCACAGGCTCATCAAGTGATGAACGGCTTGCAGCGCACTCAAAGACTAAAAAGGACTTTTGTCCTACAGTATGAGTGACCGGAACGACAAAAGTCCCAGATTGTTAGACATGGCATATACACAGAACAGGCATAAAGATGCTGTCGATGCACCAAGTGCGAGACACTATTAGCAGATGCCCGATACGGCACCAAAGATGAGGCCGATGCCTTATCAACCGGAGGTTTTCAGTCCGAAAGCCACGGCAACCGAGAAGAGGGAACATGACTGATCAGCAGACCGCCGACGTCACGACCGACGCCTGGGACGGTTTCGTCAAGGGCCATTGGTCCGAAGCAATCGACGTGCGCGACTTCATCCAGCGCAACTACACCCCTTACGAAGGAGATGCCTCCTTCCTGGCCGGGCCGACCGAAAAGACCCTGCGCGTCTGGGAGACGCTCGAAAAGGACTACCTGTCCAAGGAACGTAAGGTTCGCATCCTCGATGTTGACACCCACACCCCC
>CALHID010000314.1 GCA_938030835.1 uncultured Actinomyces sp.
TTGAAAACCCCAAGACCAAATTGGTGGTGAACATAGATGATCCGCTGTTGACTTCCGCGGCTTTGTCCTCCGATCGAGCCATTTGGGTGGCGGCCGGGAAAGGTTGGACGAAAGACTCCCTCACGGCCCCACGTTCGGGAGGCGCCATTATCTATGGCCACAATCGCGGCGATGAGCCGGCCCTCGCCTCGGGCGGAGACACGCTGGTGCAGTGGTACGAGGTATCGCTCACTACCCTGTTTTCCGGCAAGGAAGAGGCCCAGAAATATTCAGGATCGGGATTTTCCCGTCCCGTACCGGTCTGGACCTGGCAGGGAACTGACTTCCAGGTAGGTGGTGAGATGGTGGTGCAGCACCATCCCAAGGATGAAAAATACAAACTCGCGGTGAATTTGCCGGGCCGGGCGAACCGATCTAATGCCCTGCAGGCCTTTGTCGCGGCCCTGGAGCTGTCAGTTGAACCCAGCCAGGCCGCTCGCGGAATTGCCCAGGTCAGTGAAGTGGTCGGGCGCTATGCTCACCTCGAGATAGCTGGCCGTCAGATTCGTATGTTGCTGGCAAAGAACCCCGCGGGCTGGCAGGAAGCCATGTACATGATTGACCCCAGCGTTGATCAGGTGGTTGTCGCGATCAATGGCCAGGTAGCTGATGGGCAAGACCTGTCATGGCTGTGGGACGTGGATTTCTCAGTGCTTGGCGCCCCGCATCGCAAGGTTTATGCCTGCGGTGAGCGCGGTGCAGACCTCGCAGTTCGATTGGAATATGCGGGCGTCCACTGTGAACTTTTCCCGCTGCCAATGGATGCGCTGCAATCGTGCATACCGGGAAGGGTTGAAATTCTTCTCAACTACACGGCTTTGCGTGATTTTAAGCGGGTTTTGGATTCTCATCGTCAAGCGGAGGAAGCAGAATGAGTGCACTGCGAATTGGTGTTCTTCTCCCCGAAGTCTTGGGGACCTACGCGGACGGTGGCAACGCCCTAGTACTCGCGGAGCGCGCGCGTCGGCGTGGCTTTGATGCCCAGATTCAGTATGTCGGTGTTGGTGATGCGATTCCCGATGATCTCGATATCTACACCCTTGGTGGTGGTGAAGACGCAGCCCAGGAACTTGCGGTCGAGACTTTCACTGCCGACCCCGGTTTGAAGAATGCTGTTGCGGCGGGTAGGCCCCTTCTGGCGATCTGCGCTTCACTTCAAATCTTGGGCCACTGGTACACGGATGCGCGCAATCGTAAGGTAGAGGGCCTGGGTCTCTTGGATCTAACGACTCGCCCCCAGGGAAAGCGTTCAATCGGCGAACTTGTTGTTCAGCCCGAGAATGATGGACTATCTGAGCCGCTGACAGGGTTTGAAAACCACGGTGGTGGAAGCCAACTGGGTCCCGATGCGCGTCCTTTGGGCAAAGTGCTTTTCGGAAAGGGGAACTCGATTCTTCCTCCCGAAGGCTTTGATGGGCAGGGTGCTTCTGCGGATGATGCTGCCCTCAAAGCACCGCGTATCGATGGCGCTGTCCAGGGGTCAATCATTGCGACCTACCTGCATGGGCCGGTTCTTGCGCGCAACCCCCAGCTTGCGGACCTCCTGCTTGAACGCGCTTTGGGGCACAAGCTTGAACCTCTCGAGGTTCCGGGGGTTGCAGAACTTCGTCGCGAACGTCTAGCTGCAACGATTTCGCGCCCAGAGCTCCGCGAGCGTTTGGAACGACATGAGCGCTGAGGAATCTCGATCAGGGCGGGGTGTGCCTTGGGATCAGTATGGTGAGCTGATCCAGCCCTCGCGCGGCCCGCGTTTTGAACGTTATTCCGAGGCCGAGCCCCAGGTCACCTCCGCGCGGGCACCCCAGGCCCGGCAGGCCTCGTCGATCGAGGCTGTACCTGGAAGGGAAGGGGAGTCGGCGCCGGCGGGCAGGAGGCTGCCTCGCGAGGGAGAACAAGGGCGTATCAAACTGCGCACTTCCGGCAGAAAACTCGGCTATGCGCCACCAGCCCAGCCGATGCGTGGTGAGGAGATCGGTGTTCCTGCCCAGGCTCGTCAGTTGGCAAAGAAGCGCCGACGTGGAATTGGTGTGATTGTGCTGGGCATTGTCATGTCCGTGCTCATTGCTCCCGCGACTTTCTTTGGAATTGCAATGTCTGGTGCGGATTTTTCTGCGATGCAGGCCAGCGCTCGTGAGGTTTCCAGCGGCCAGAGCGTGAGTGTGGATTCCAGCGGCGGCTATGTCGTTCAGGTGACCTCGGGACAGGCAACTTCGTGCCTCCTTCGTGGAAGTGATGGGGGAGAGCATCCTATGCAGTCCACCTTGAACCAGTGGACCGTTTCGGGACTGCAGGCTGGCGACTACACGCTTGTGTGCTCTCCTGATGGCCTGAAAATGGTTGGAATGACGGGCTTTAGCGAGTCTGTTGCCCTGTCAAAGGCTCCCGATGCGATGACCTGGTCAAGTGTCATCGGGATGCTGGGATTGAGCGTGATCGGTCTGGGGATTTACCTGCGACGTTCGCGCTAAAACTGCACCTACGCGGGGGAACGCTGAGCTGGCGTGTTATGCGTTCAGCTCGGCGTTCTTTTTCTTTTCTGTGAAATGTGTTTTCGGATGCCGATTTGTGCAGAAAAATAAAGTTGAGTGGAATAGACTCAAGTTTGTTGACGTTGTGTAAGTCAGAACGAAAAAAGCCGCCCGTAATGAGCGGCAGGAGGAATGATGACTGAACAATTTACAAGCAAAGCCCAAGAGGCAGTGAGCAGCGCGGTCCAGTCGGCACAGGCCGCTGGGAACCCGCAGGTGGATTCCCTGCATCTCTTGGAAGCACTTCTTGAACAGGGTGAGGGCATTGCCTACTCTCTGCTTCAAGCAATTGGGGCAAACCCGCAGCAAATCGGCGCTCGCACGCGCAATGCTCTGGAGGCTCTGCCCTCAACCAGCGGTTCGAGTGTTGCCCAACCGCAGACTTCACGTGGTCTGATCCAGGTGATTAACGATGCCCGCAAGCGCGCAGAAGCTAAGGGAGACGCTTACGTTTCTACAGAGCACCTGCTCATTGCGTTGGCCGCAAATGACGATAGCGCAGGCGAGATCCTGCGTGAAAACGGTGCAACCGCAGAACGCTTGCAGAAGGCTCTGGATGAGCTTCGTCCCGATCCCATTACTAGCGCTGACCCCGAAGGTTCCTTCGAGGCCCTCAAGAAGTACGGACGCGACCTGACTGAGGTTGCACGCCAAGGCAAGCTGGATCCCGTGATCGGTCGCGATAGCGAAATTCGCCGCGTGATCCAGGTGCTGTCTCGTCGAACCAAGAACAACCCTGTTCTGATCGGTGAGCCCGGCGTCGGTAAGACCGCCGTCGTCGAAGGCCTCGCTCAGCGAATCGTTGCAGGCGACGTCCCCGAATCTTTGAAGAACAAGAAGCTCATTGCTCTTGATCTGACCGGAATGGTTGCGGGTGCGAAGTACCGTGGCGAATTCGAAGAACGCCTCAAGGCTGTTCTGAGCGAGATTGAACGATCTGACGGCGAGATCATCACCTTCATCGACGAACTTCACACGGTCGTCGGTGCCGGTGGTGGCTCTGAAGGCGCAATGGACGCGGGCAATATGCTCAAGCCCATGCTGGCCCGTGGTGAGCTCCGCATGGTCGGCGCAACGACGCTGGATGAGTACCGTGAGAACATCGAAAAGGACCCCGCTCTTGAGCGTCGTTTCCAGCAGGTGTTCGTTGGTGAGCCTTCGGTTGAGGACACCGTCGCAATCTTGCGCGGTATCGCACCGAAGTACGAAGCACACCACAAGATCACCATTTCTGACGGTGCTTTGGTTGCGGCAGCTCAGCTGTCCGATCGCTACATCACCGGGCGTCAGCTTCCCGATAAGGCCATTGACCTGATCGACGAGGCCGCCTCCCGACTGCGCATGGAACTTGACTCCTCGCCCGAGGAGATCGACGTTCTGCGTCGCCAGGTGGATCGTCTCCGTATGGAAGAGTCCTACCTGACCGAGTCTGACCCCGATGGTTTGGACGAGGCCACGGCGGAGCGCCTCGAGAAGCTTCGCGAGGACCTCGCAAACAAGAACGAAGAGCTTGCTGCTCTCACCAGCCGTTGGGAAGCCGAAAAGGCCGGTCACAACCGCGTGGGTGAGCTTCGCGTCCAGTTGGATGAGTTGCGTACCCAGTTGGAGCTGGCGATTCGTGCGGGTCGCTTCGAAGAAGCGGGACGTCTGCAAAACGGCGATATTCCTCAGATTGAACGTCAGATTCGCGAAGAGGAAGAAAAGGTTGAGGCCGAAGAAAAGGCGAACGAGGCCAATGAGCCGATGATCGCCGAGAAGGTCGGTCCGACTGAGATCGCTGAGGTTGTCGAATCCTGGACTGGAATCCCCGTGGGGAAGCTGCTCCAGACCGAGAGCGAGAAGCTCGTCCATATGGAGGACTTCATTGCCCATCGACTGATTGGTCAAAAGGATGCTGTCCGTGCGGTTTCCGATGCGGTTCGCCGCTCGCGTGCAGGCCTGTCCGATCCGAACCGACCCACAGGTTCCTTCCTCTTCCTTGGCCCCACGGGCGTTGGTAAGACCGAGCTTGCGAAGTCCTTGGCGGAGTTCCTCTTTGATGATGAACGCGCCATGGTTCGAATCGACATGTCGGAGTACTCGGAGAAGCACTCCGTGGCCCGTTTGGTCGGTGCCCCTCCGGGATATGTCGGTTACGAACAGGGCGGTCAGCTGACCGAGGCCGTGCGTCGTCGCCCCTACAGCGTCGTTCTCTTGGACGAGGTTGAAAAGGCAGACCCCGAGATCTTCAACATCCTCTTGCAGGTCTTGGATGACGGACGTTTGACCGATGGTCAGGGACGTACGGTGGACTTCAGGAACACGATTCTGATCCTGACCTCGAACTTGGGATCGATGTTCCTGACCGATCCTGAGCTCAGTGAAGAAGAAAAGCGTGAAGGTGTGATGAACGCTGTGCGCGCGTCCTTCAAGCCTGAGTTCATCAACCGTCTGGATGAGACCGTGATCTTTGATCCGCTCAGCCCCGAGGACCTGTCTGGAATCGTTGATCTCTTGGTCGAATCTATGGCGGATCGCCTGAAGGATCGCCGTATCAGCCTGAATGTCACCGAAGGTGCGAGAGGCTGGCTGACCAGGCGAGGATACGACCCGGCCTACGGCGCTCGTCCTCTGCGCAGGCTGATCCAGCGCGAGATCGGCGATCGACTGGCCAAACTGCTTCTGAGCGGCGAGGTTGAAGACGGTGACACCGTCACCGTCGATGTCACCGACGATCTTGAAGGACTCCGCGTTGAGGTATCCAATCACTGATCGGTAGCGACTTGCGGGTGGTGCGAATAATTTCGCACCACCCGCATTTTCGCTTAGACTTTAAGAGTTATCCCCACCCAACAGAGCAGAACTGAAGAATGAAGGAGGTAGCCGTGAGCGAAGACGAAAATTCGCAGACGGGTCCCGCCCGTAAGAAGCGAGGTAGCTACTCCGTTGGACGTTCCACCCGGACAACGATTATTCGCGGGGCAACGCAGTTGTTGTCAATGCGCGGCTATTACGGTTTTTCTTTGCGAGATCTTGCCGAAGAAATCGGTGTTTCTCATCCGACCGTCATGTATCACTTCCCGACGAAGGATGCTCTGGTCCTGAATGTTATCGAAGCCTTCGAAGAGGCTTTCGGTATTTTCGATGTTGAGGTTGTGACCGCCGAAACGGAAGATGGTACTCCCGGCGATCCGATCCTTGAAGAACGCGGTGCAAAAGTTTCGACCATGAATGAGTGGATCGCTGCACACCTGCGTCTTGCTGCAGCCCCCGACAACCAGGTGATGACTGATCTAGACCGCGTTTTTACCGTTGAGTCTGTCAATGACAGCCATCCCGCCCATGACCATTTCTCATATCGAGTTGATGCGATGCTCCAGCTCCTTGAGAAGCTGGCCAAAGAGATGCCCGATTATGATCCCGAGAATCCGGTGGATACTCGCAGGCTTGTCGAGCGTTGGTATGGAATGGTGATCCTCGGTGGTTGGGACGGCGAGCGTCTTGATAGCCGTGAACTCATCATCAAGTACCTGGCCTTTGCGGTTCGCGAATTGCGCTATAGCGCTGAGCAACTTCTTGCACTTGGATCGATGATTCCTCGCAAGGCAGCAGCGCCCTTCCAGCAACTCCTGGTGGAGTACTCCAGCGCTCAGAACTGATGTGCGGTAGATGTCTCCAGATTTCTCCTCGATTCCTTTCAAGGCGGCGATCTGCGCGGAAAATGATGGCGGTAGCTCGCTGAGCTGGGGGGATCCCCAGGAAGTCTTCCCCCTGGCCTCGGTCACCAAACTCTTCACCGCCTGGTCCGCGCTGGTTGCGATTTCTCGAGGCCTCATCACCCTAGATGCGCCCGCTCCCTTCCCGGGAGTGACGCTTGAGCACCTGCTCTCGCATGCCTCGGGAATGGCGATGGATGAGGCGCGCCTGCAACGCGCACCAGAAGAGCGACGAATTTACTCAAATGCGGGTATTGAAGTCGCCGGACAGATGCTTGAAGAGGCGACGGGAAGCCCGATTTCTCGGTGGATTGAGGAAAGCGTGAGCGAGCCTTTGGGGCTGGCCAGCCTAGAAATTGAAGGTTCCCCGGCCTATTCGGGTCGCGCGAATGCGGCTGACCTGATGGTTTTTGCTCGCGAACTTGCCCATCCGACCTTGATTTCAACTCAGCTCGCATCCAGTGCGCAGAGTATTCACTTCCCTGAACTGGCTGGGATTGTCCCCGGGTACGGGAACTATCGTCCCTGTCCGTGGGGATTGGGCTGCGAAATTAAGGGAGATAAGAATCCCCATTGGACTGCGCCCCAGTCGTCTGTGGCAACTTTTGGCCACTTTGGGCAGGCTGGTTCATTCCTGTGGGTTGATCCGCTTTCCGCAGAGCGCGCGGTCTTCGTAGGTGAACGCCCCTTCGGCCAATGGCATCACGACCATTGGGGCTCGCTGAATAGTCAGATTGTGCAGGCTATGCGAGGTCAATGATCACAGGAACGTGATCAGAAGCGCCCTTTCCCTTGCGTTCATCGCGATCAATTTCTGCTGCCGTGACGCGTTGCGCGAGCTGCGGCGAGGCGTAGATGAAGTCGATGCGCATTCCCTCATTCTTGGGGAAGCGAAGTTTCTGGTAGTCCCAGTAGGTGTATTGATCGACGCGCTCGCGGGTGACCTCTTCCCAGCCGTGCTGGGCGAAAGCGAAGAAGGCCTGTCGTTCAGCGGGGGAGACGTGTGTCTGGCCTTCGAAGGCAGTCATATCCCAAACATCATGATCGTAGGGTGCGATATTCCAGTCGCCAACCAGTGCGATTTGGCGTTTTTCTTCAAGCCAGGAATCGCCTACTGACAGCAGCGCTTTGAGCCATTCGAGCTTGTAGGAATAATGCGGATGGTTGAGCTCGCGGCCATTTGGAACGTAGAGGCTCCACGTCGTCACTTCTTGGTCGCCATCACGTACTGTGACTCCCAGAGCGCGGGCCTCGACGACTGCGGGATCTCCAAAGGCGGGCTGGCCCGGGAAATTAATCTCATGCGAGACGATCGGGAGACGCGAGGCAACGGCGACGCCATTCCACTGGTTCAGGCCGTGCATGATCACCTGGTAACCGGCCGCCTCGAAGGCTTCAACTGGGAATTGCTCAGGCTTGCATTTAATTTCTTGCATTGCAAGGACGTCGACGTCGGAGCGCTGAAGGAAAGCGATGACGCGGTCGACGCGGGTGCGGATTGAATTGACGTTCCAAGTTGCAAGCCTCATGGGACCCAGCATACGCGGAGGCCGTTAAGATGATGGCCATGGGTATCGCACTTGTGACCGGGGCAACCTCGGGTATTGGTGAAGAATTTTGCTGGCAGCTGGCAGCGGCTCATCATGATCTAGTCCTCGTGGCTAGGCGTGAAGAGAAGCTGCGTAAGCTCGCCGAGGATTTGCGTCAGATCGCCGGAGTGAAGGCCGAAGTGATCGTCGCTGATCTTGGCGTGGCAGGCGATGTGGAGCGTGTCGCTCAGCGTCTGTCAGATGAGCAATCACCTGTCGGTTTGCTGGTGAATAACGCTGGTTTTGCACTGGGACGCTCATTTATTGATAACACCATTGAGGCCGAAGAAAACGCTCTCGACGTGATGGTTCGTGCGCCCATGGTTCTTTCCTATGCGGCGCTGAATGCCATGCGTGCGCGCGGACGTGGTGCCATCATCAATGTTTCCTCGGTTGCATCAGAGACTGGTGCGGGGACGTATAGCGCGCACAAGGCGTGGATTCGCGCATTCAGTGAGGGGCTATCGGAGGAGCTTCGGGGCAGTGGCGTCACTGTGACAGCGGTATGTCCAGGACCTGTGCATACGAACTTTTTCGAGGCCGCTGGTGTCGATATGTCCGCAGCACCTCAATGGTTGTGGGCAACTCCAGAGCAGGTTGTGAGCGAAGCGTTAGCTGCGATGCGACGGGGGCAGGTGTTGGTAACTCCAACACCGGTCTACAAGGTAGCGATGGCGGCAATGCGGATCGCGCCGCGTTGGGTGACGCGTCGCGTCATGCGCTCGATTCCGCATATGTAGTGTTTTGTGTGGTCGGTGGCGGAATTGACGCTAGCGCACTTCTGCTGTGATAATGATTCTCATTATGAGAGTAAAGAGGATCATTTCTACCGGAGCCCTAGCCCTGACCATCGCCCTTATGCCCCAGCTCGCATGGGCTGGGCCTGATCGCGATACCGAATGGGTCGTTACCGGTCAACACGTTGATGCCCCCATTCCTATCTGGCATGCGGATACGCATAGTTTCACGATGAACACCATCAATATGCCGGTGGAGAAGACCGTTCTATGGCTGCCCAAAGCCTGGGCAGGCAGTGGAGCACAAGACGCGAAGTATCAATTAGAGATTCCCGAAAAGCGTCCTGACCTTGCCTTCCTTGGCCCTGAACACTCGGTCCTCAACGCAGCCCCACAAAACCCCGGTCCCAACAACACGCCAATTTGGGCGGGCCTCGGCGCTGACTCCTCTGTCGAATGGGCAGCACCGGATGAATTCGATGGAAGCACCTACACCCTAGATCTGATTAACGTTGACGGTCCGGGCCGGATGGAGATGTTCATCGATCACGGAGACTCGGTGTCGCGTTTCCTGTCAAGCCACGATATTGCCTATCGATCGGTCTACAACCCGCGTCACACGCACCTCTTCACGACCTTCACACAACCGGGGCGTTACCAAGCGCGCTTCCGCGTAAATGCGCGTTCGATCGACGGGAAAACGATCTACACCTCACCCATCCAGTCGCTGACCTGGCAGGTCGGTGGATCTAACCCGTCTTCCGGAAGTATCACAGATATTCACCAGGCTTTTGCCGCTGCGCAGGCACAGCGCAGTGATGGCGTTCAGGCGCAGCCCTCGTTGACGCTTGCTCCCAACCCGCAGCGTGAACACCCCGGAGACCAGCACCTGACGGAGATCACCTTCAATAGCGGTCACGCAACGGATCAAGGTCGCCTCTGGTTGACCGTCAACGGATACTTCCTCACCGAAGAACCCGTGGTCGACGGAAAAGCGCAGGTTCGTGAACTTCTGGGTGATGATGATGCACTGATTCAGGCGGTCTTTATTCCCGAGGCCGGAAGTGGTAGTGCGCGCTGGGCATCAACGCCTCAGGCCTTCTCTCAGCGAGACCGCGCGGAAGTACGTGTCACCCGGGCAAGCTCGGTCATCATCGAGCCCTCTAATCCGGATCCGAGCCCCGTTTGGGATCCTGCCCAAATTTCGGTTTCGCGCCCAGGCGTTCATGTCTCTTATACCCGCAAGGAGGGAAGCGAAGACCCGTACACAGTTCAGGTCCAGGCTGATGATCCCGAATTGCGCGCGGCCTATAAAGTTGAGTTCTTCGAAAGCGAATACGACTTTTCCCCCTGGTGTGCCATTGAAGGCACTCTTGGAAAGGGTGGAATTGATATTCAGCAGCAAGATTTGGGTGCCTGCCTGGGTCAGCCCATGTACATGAAATTTAGTGTTCGCCCGCACCCCAAGTCTTTGGCATCCATGACCACGAAGGGGCAAGAAGATGTGGAACTATCCTCTTCATTCGGAATGGATTTGAAGCTGAAGATGTGGCCGGGTGGCAGCTCTGCTCAACCGACTCCGGCGCCAACGGTCGAACCCTTGCTTCCTTCTCCGTCGCCGACTCCTTCTCCTGCGCCGAATATTCCTGATACCAGTAACGATCACGCGGCTGATGCTCTGAAGACGAATCCGGTCGAACTTACCCGTGGGCACATGGACCTGCGTCTTCGCGCAGATTCTGCCGCGCCCACGCACTACTCGCTGGTGCTCAAGGATGATTCCTTAACGGGAGAAAAGACCTCAGTGATGCGTGCAATCGATTCAGTGACGTGGAAGGTAGGTGTCAACGCACGCTTCACCCGTCCGCAGAGCCTATCCGATCCCAGTTATGACGTTCTGGGCGCAATTGGCGAATCCAGCTATGTGCTTCCTGAAACTCAAAATCCCGACATCGTCTGGCCTGGGGTTAGCACGGAAGGTATCGACTATTCTCAATTCCCCAAGGGAATCGATTATGAGCTGAAGGTCGTGGAATCTCCGAAGGACTCGAGAGTTGCCTTCTTCCAGGGAGGAACCTTCGGTGGCCCGGCAAATATCATGGTCGACTCTGCAAACCCCGCAAAGTCGCGCATTCACACTGACTCACCGACTCATATGCACGCGAACTGGGTGTTCTCGCGCCCCGGTCACTATCGACTGCAGATCCGTGCGCTCGATGGAGACAAAGAGATCGCTGCGCCAATGAGCTGGAACGTATCCGTTCACGAGGCAGCGGTCCCCACTCCCGATCCCACGCCGTCAGCTGAACAGCCCTCTGAGCAGCCGATTCCTTCCCCCAGCCCCTCA
>CALHID010000315.1 GCA_938030835.1 uncultured Actinomyces sp.
GGGGGCACTGCGAGCGCATGAGCCGCGACTCGCGCGCCTACGGGGCGATGCTGCGGAACGTCGCCCTGGGCGGCCGAGAAACCACAGCCTAATCCCAGAGGCAACTCAGCAACCGCAAACTCACGGAAACCTCAGTCACGAGCCCAAGACATACACACGGCCACGCGCTAGCGGCCTGCACCCACAGGGTTACATTCCCCCGGTAGACGCCATTACTGCGCGGCGCGCCGCAAGATTGATCACCTGCGCCCCTTCCTGCCTTTCTTCCCTCGCGCCGGACATGTGACTGACGCCAATCCAGGGCATGATAAAGCAAGAAGGAACACCCGTTTCCTCTGCGATCCTCCGCACCGGCAAACCCGGCCAAACGCGCTCAGCAGCCTGCAAAAACAGAGCGGGAGTCTCTATGGGGACCTCGACAGGCTCATCGAACCTCCAACCGCGAGCATTAATCTGCCCATACAGACTCTTTGCCCGCATGTCAGAGATTAGATGGAGCCTACTGGCACGCTTAATGATCGCCATTAGGGACACTCCAAAACGTGCCTTAATTCGCAATAAGTCAGTCAGCATAGAACGCTCATGAACAAGCTCACGAAGAGGAGCTTCGGGCAAAAGAAGCGCACCAGCAAAATCAAATGCCTTCAGTTCCTGAGGCGACCTCGCACGGGGTGCCCTAGCCATATCGTGATCAAAGAGCAGGTGAGCCAACTCGTGCGCAATAGTCAGACGCTGCACATCTCCACGTTTGGGAGCCAAAGTGCCAACCAGAGGCCTGTCCTCACTAGCGGACGGGTGAGACACCCCAGCCATGTCCGTCCCATAAGAACGCTCAGGATCCAAGTTGGCCACGACTGCAACGCCCATACGCTCCACAAGCCTTGTCATGGAACCGACCGGCGCGTCCGCACGCAAGCCAGCGACTTCCCGGATCGCCGCAGCCGCATCCTCAGCATCCAACCCGCTCATCTGAGGAGGAACGAATGTGCGATACCCCGACTCAAGAGACGTCACGCGCCACAGATCACCCGCAAGCTGCACGAGTACACCGATTCGGCGTTCCTCACGCGCCCGCGTTGAAGACTTCTTTCGGAACGTTGCGGCAGCCGCATCCGACACACGCGGAGCACGAGCAAAAAACGAAGGCGGAACATCGAACTCCAGAGCTAGTCTCGTCACCAGCTCCTCGGAAAATGGAGAAACACCGTGCACAATTTTCGAGACGGCTCCCTGCGTCATACCCAAACGAGAAGCCAGTTCTCCCTGTGTCATCCCTTCCAAATCCAGAAGGGCCGACAGACGCCTCCCATAACACCTATTCACCGAACCCATCAGCTATAGCCTCCTCCGCGTCGATCTGAGCAAAGAAGTCCTCCAACGGATTTTCTTGATTATCGACGAATCGCAGCGCCTTCAAGACCCCAATGTCATCACTCAGCGGAATACTTGCATCAATCGGTGTTTGACTGCCGAACGCACCCTTCCCTTTCGGATGAACGAGACGCAATGTGAAGCCCTCCTCAACCCTGCCCGGGTCCACATAGTCCCAGAGGAGCAGAAGATTCAACGCGGGAGCACCCTCGTCTTCAACCTCAAGAAGGGACGGCTGCCAGAAGGCCTGACGCGCCCCATTCCGACCGGCAGCCGGAACCCCGCCAGGAAAGACAGTTGAAGACTCTTTCAAAAAGCGCGCGCAGACTCCATCCGATTCCACCAGCAGCTGTCCCATGCGTTGCGGCGAACCGGCTACCCGCCACCCATTCGGAAGCTCACCCCCAGCCGTGAGGACCTCACGCAAGCACGCGCGTGCGACGAGTGGACGCAGCATCGGATACTTTTCGTGGGCAAGCCCGTGCATACGTCGCTCGGCATCTTGGAGAGCTTCCCAGTGCGCATTCCAAAGCACAGGGGAGAGCTGCTCGGCAGCGCTTTGCATAGTCTCGATCATGTTCGTGTCGCTCATCTCAGCCTCCGATAAACCTTTGGGAATATTATGCACTAAAAAGACATGTCGATGGGGCAGACACAACACGATCGTCTATGACTCAGACAACAGTTACTCAGGCCCGCAAACCAACGCATGGCGACGGACTTCGCCCAGGCCGCGTCCGCGCGCGAGCATCCCCGTCTGCGCAAAGCAGAGGCTCTTCAGTGGCACTGAATTATCGCTATCATGCAGGGGATCCGACCGCGCACAACCCGATAGGTGACACCCGTGTAACCCATGCGTTCAAAGAACGCCCGGTAGGACGCCGGGTCGAAGTGCTCCTGGAAGTGCACGCCGA
>CALHID010000316.1 GCA_938030835.1 uncultured Actinomyces sp.
CAGTCGGGAAAGGACCCTCCCCCACTCGAGTCGTGTAGGCCTTCGCCACGCCAACGACGCAATCGATGCGAGTCGGGCCAACACCCGCACCCGCGAGCGCACCACCAGCAGTCGGATTGGAGGAAGTGACGAAGGGGTAGGTTCCATGGTCGATATCGAGCATGGTCGCCTGACCGCCCTCGAAAAGAACGGTTTCGCCGCGGTCGAGAGCGTCATTCACGACCAAGGACACATCGCACATCATCGGTTCGATGCGCTCTGCGAAAGACAGAAGGTGATCGGTCACTTCGGCGGGGTCCAGGGTCGGCAGGCCCACGGCCTCAAAAATCGTGTTCTTGGGAGCCAGAGCGGCTTCAACCTTGGCGCGAAGGGCCTCGGGGTGGAAAAGATCCTGAATGCGGATGCCAATGCGGTTCATCTTATCGGCATAGGTCGGGCCAATACCGCGACCTGTCGTGCCGATCTGATTGTTGCCGCGAGCACGCTCATTCGCTTGATCCATCAGGCGGTTATACGCGGGAATGATGTGTGCATTCGCTGAGATGAGCAGTCGCGAGCAGTCCACACCGCGGCCTGAGATCTCGGCAAGTTCCTCGAAAAGAACATCGAGGTCGACGACGACGCCATTGCCAATGATCGGGGTGACACCCTCGGAGAGAATTCCCGCGGGAAGTAGGTGAAGCGCGTACTTTTCACCGTCGATAACAACCGTGTGACCTGCATTGTTACCGCCGTTGAACTTAACGACGTAATCGGTGTGTTGTCCCAGCTGGTCGGTAGCTTTTCCCTTGCCTTCGTCGCCCCATTGGGCGCCGAGAACGATGACGGCGGGCATGTTTTCTCCGTTTTTCAATGCATTGCGGGTATGAAGTTGTTGCGTGCGCAGGGCGCAACGGATTCAAGTTTAGCCGAGGATCGCCAGAGGCGAGAGGGACCTTCCGGGCGAGGCCGCTGAGTAGCGATCGCGGCGCGTCCGCGCTTTTCTCAGTCCTTGCTTAGGCCGCAGCGGGGCTCTGGAGTAGCAGACCGACAACCCACAATGTCGCGGCGCTCAAAGCAGCAATCAGTTCAATCGCAATGGTCCAGCCAAAAGCCTTGAGTGCAACAACCGTGGCCTTCCAGGCCTTCTGAGTGTCCTGGTTACGCAGGTATTCCACAATGAAGATGGCAGCAATCATGCCCAGAATCAGCCCCAGAGGCAGGCCGATAAACCAACCGACAAAACCGCCAATTCCTCCCCACACCAGGGTGGATTGGGGAATTCCTGCCTTGGTCATTCCTCGGGCTGGGATGATGTATTTCAGGATTGTTCCCAGAATCAAGATGGCAGCGGAAATAGCAAAAATGATCCACGCGCTGCGTGTCCCGGTCATCCATGCCCACACCAAAATCGCACCGCCAACGAAGGGTGAAGACGGCCAAACTTGGACAACGGCACCGATCACACCAAAAAGGATGACGGCTGCGATGATCAAGACTGCTGTGAGACTCATGAATGGATCATAGCGTTTTTGAATTGAGAATCTTTCACGGCATGATTGACCTAGCGCCCCAGCGAAGGAGTGAAGGATGGGTTTCATTAAACACCGAGATCCCAATAAACATCCCGGTTTTCTTACGACGTCAGTCGCTCGCTATTCAGCAATGTACCCAGTCAATGAATCGCCCGAGCACGCTGTGGGACGCTGCCTTGATTTTTGGAATCGTTTCGGCGCACGCGGGGAGACTCCCGGATACAGGGAGGAGCTTGCCCTTCACGGGTGGACTGGGACCGAGATCATTATCGGCTCGGACTTCAAAGAGTGGCTGTGGTCTGGAGTTACTGATGATTGGGTGAACTTCATGCCACGTTTGTTCCCACAAAAACTCAAACGTTCGATGCTTGGGATGAACCGATTGATGATTGCCGCCCGCCGCGCATCCACAGAGGGCGAGTTCTTTACAGAGCTTTACTGCACTCCAAGCGACATCATCGCGAATAATGACTCGATTCTGAACGATGTCTTATACGTGACACTGCACCAGTTCGAAGAGGAATACCAAAGCACTGGTCTCTTACGCGGGGGCGCAATGTATTTCTACGCTGACGACCTGCCGAAAGACCATTTCTTAGAGACGCAAAATATCTACTGCATCCGCAGGGATGTTAAGCGCCGCGCCAAAGGCAGGATTTAAGGAGATGCTCCCTGCCTGAGGCAGGGAGCATTGTTCCCACTGAGCGCTACTTTCGCTACTTTTCTGCGCGCGCGCGACGAAGCGAATCGACCTCGTACAGGGCAATTCCCGTTGCAACTGCTGCGTTCAGCGACTCAACCGAGGAAGCAATCGGAATTGAAACGATTTGATCGCAGGTCTGGCGAACGAGGCGAGAAAGACCATTACCTTCAGCACCAGTGACGACGACCAGCGGCCCATCCGCCAGCTTCAGGTCGCGCAGTTCAGTGTCGCCACCACCATCGAGGCCAACGACGAAGAACCCGGCCTTCTTGCAGTCCTCGAGGGCACGAACAAGATTGGTAGCACGCGCAACGGGCACGCGAGCTGCGGCACCGGCCGAGACCTTCCATGCAGTGGTATTTACACCCGCACTGCGACGCTCTGGGATGATCACACCATCAGCGCCGAATGCACCGGAACTACGCAAGACAGCGCCCAGGTTATGCGGATCGGTGACCTGATCCAGTGCTACCAAAAGCGGAATACCCAGCTGCTGCAAAGAATCTGCAATGAGGTCCTCAACATCGCGGTATTCGTAACCGCGCACTTCGATAGCAACGCCCTGGTGTACTGCGCCATCGGTGGCAACATCGAGGTCGCGGCGCGTCACTTCGTAGACGGGTGCGCCCAGTCCCGAGGCCAGGCGGACAACTTCCTCAACGCGATCGTCCTTCACGTTGTCAAGGACGAAAACACGTTCGATCGGCACTCCCGCACGCGCGGCCTCGGCGACGGGATTACGACCGGCGATGAGTTCATGTCCCTCGGCGATCTTGATGGAGGATTTCGCGCGAGCGCGTGCGATTGCGGCTTCCTGGGCCTCGCGAGCTTCACGCGCTTTCTTACGCTTAAACGCGGGATGGTAGGTGCGGTCTTCGGCCTTGGGGGTTGGCCCCTTACCTTCGAGGCGACGGCGCGAGTGGCCACCGGTGCCGACCTTCGGGCCCTTCTTCGAGCCAGGCTTCCTTACGGCGCCGCGACGTCCATCATTTCCAGCCATCGTGTCTCCTTGTTTCTTCGTGAACTGACACAAGCATACGGTGTCAGGTACGCATCGGGGCGGCTAGGGCGCGCGCTAATCGGTTTCGCACCCGCATGCTAGTCACCTCCACGAACCGGACGAATTATCCAAGGCTCCAGGTTGCTCCATCTTTTCCATCGGCAACCTGAACACCAGCTTCGGCCAGTCGATCACGGATTTGATCGGCAGTGGACCAATCCTTGTCAGCGCGCGCCTGGGCACGCTGCTCAAGCAATGCACCAACAAGCACGTCAAGCGCATGCTTTTGCGGGTCCTCAGGTGCTTCTCCCGAGGCCGATACCCCCGCCCCAGCATTTGCCCACTGGGGTGATGCCGGATCCAGGCCGAGAACATCAAGCATGGAGCGGACCAGGATCTGCTGGCGCTTAATCGCTTGAGTATCCCCTTCAGCCAAGGCAATATTGCCCAGTTTGAGCTGCTCATGAACCGCTGCCAATGCACCGGCAACATTGAGATCATCATCCATGGCATTGGTGAAGGCTTCGGGGAGCTCAGCCGGAGTCAGCTGAAGTTCTTCTGGGCTTGCTGCACCAACGGCCTCGATTGATCGGGTAACGAAAGCTGAGAACTTCTCCCAGGCGGCGTTTGCATCCGGAAGAGTGTCAGGCCCCCACTCAATAGCACTGCGGTAATGCACTGTTGAAAGTGCCCAACGCACTGCAGCCGCGGGGAAGTCCTGTGTCAGAGTCTCAATTGAAAGAACATTTCCCAAAGACTTCGACATCTTTTCGCCCTTGGTGGTCACCCAGGCGTTATGGACCCACAACTGCGCAAAATCCCATCCCGCAGCGTGCGATTGCGCCTGTTCATTTTCGTGGTGAGGGAAGCGCAAATCGATGCCACCACCGTGAATATCGAAGGTTTCACCCAAGTAGCGGTAGGACATCGCAGAGCATTCGAGGTGCCAACCTGGACGTCCCCTTCCCCAGGGCGAATCCCACGAAGCGGTTACGGGTTCCTCTGGTTTTGCGGCTTTCCACAAGGCAAAGTCACGCGGATCCTTCTTCCCGGCCTCGGTCGCGGAATCAATCTGCGATTCGTCTTCGGTTGTGCGCATGTCTTCAAGGCGCTGGTGAGTCAGCGAGCCATAGTCCTTTTGCGAGGCCACCGAGAAGTAGACGTTTCCTGCGCCGTCGCTGTATGCGTGACCGCGATCGACCAAACGTTGGATCAGAGCAATCTGTTCTGGGATGTGTCCGGTCGCACGCGGTTCATAGGTGGGGTCAAGCACACCAAGCTTGTGATAAGCCTCAGTAAATTCACGCTCATAGCGCTGCGCCCACGCCCACCAGGGCACGCCGGCTTCTGCAGACTTACGAAGGATCTTGTCATCAATATCCGTGACATTACGGATGTAGGTCACCTCAAGACCGCTGCGCTTAAGCCAACGAATCAAGGAATCGAAAGCGACCGCAGAACGCAAATGCCCAACGTGCGGAGAACCCTGAACGGTTGCACCACACAGGTAAATTCCCACATGTCCGGGCACCACTGGATTCAGTGGCTGCAAGCGTGCGGTTTTCGAATCGTACAGGTGAAGGCTCATACCTTCATGGTAAAGGGTGCCACCTTCATTTGGAGACCGGTTCGGCTTCCGGGACCGTGTAACGAAGAAATTAGCGCTCTGGCTTGACCTTGCTCCGAATAAGCTCTTTCAAGGCATCAACGTCGCGAGGTAACTCAACAACCCTCTGCTCATGCCCTTCAATATCCGCAAAACGGGGCGGTACCGGCGGGACAAAACCAACGGCCTCGACAATGGTTTCTTCAAACTTCACGGGAAGCGCAGTCTCCATCACCGCGACGGGACCATCAAGTTTGCCGCGCAATTGGCGAGCAACCTGCACCCCATCGGCAGTGTGCGGATCCAAGAGGTAGTGCGACTCCTCCCAGGTGCGCCGAATTTGGGCCAGCCGATCTGCGTGAGTTGACGAGGCCGCGAAGAAGCCGAAGTTCTGCTGAAGTTTTGCGAATTCTTCGGTTTGAGAAAGATCGAAATACCCCTGAGTAGCAACCTGGTTGAAAAGATCGCGCGTTCGGGCCGCGTCCCGCCCAAGGAGATCAAAGATAAAACGTTCGAAGTTCGAGGCCTTCGAAATATCCATCGAAGGCGAGGAAGTCGCAAGAGTATCTTCACTGCTTCGAACCCGGTAGACGCCCGTTCGGAAGAACTCCTCAAGAACGTTATTTTCGTTTGTCGCAACGACCAGGGATTCAAGGGGAAGCCCCATTTGGCGGGCAATATGCGCTGCGCAGATGTTACCGAAATTACCGCTGGGGACGACGACATTGAGGCGCAGGTCAGCCTTGCCTGTCTGAAGGCGAATGCGCAGCCAGGAGGCAATGTAATACACAACCTGTGCCAGCAAACGGGCCCAATTGATGGAGTTAACCGCACCGATATGCCACTGCTGTTTGAAGTCGGCATCGATGTTGACGGCTTTAACGAGGTCTTGACAGTCGTCAAAAACGCCCTCGACTGCGACATTGACGATGTTGTCGTCAAGGAGGGAGAACATCTGTGCGCGCTGGAAGGGAGTCATACGTCCAGCGGGGGTGAGCATAACGACGCTGAGCCCTGAGCGGCCTCGGAGCGCGTATTCTGCAGCGCTTCCGGTGTCACCCGAGGTTGCACCAACAATGGTCAACCAATCACCGCGTCGGCCCAGCTCATATTCGAATAATTCACCAAGAAGCTGCATTGCCATGTCTTTAAATGCGGCGGTAGGGCCATTAGAAAGATGGGCAAGCCAGAGGTTTTCTTCTTCGCTCACACACGTAACCGGCACAATTTCGGGGTCCGAAAATACGGGGATACGGTAGGCACGAGCGCAGATTCCATCGAGATCCTCGCGCGGAATGTCATCAATGAAGAGCGACAGTACTTCAGCAGCAAGCGCGGCGTAACCGTGCTGAGTAAGCACGTCCTGCCAACGATTCAGCTGCTCAGCGCTGAGCTGGGGGTATGTTTCGGGCAGGTAGAGCCCGCCGTCCGACGCAAGACCTGCGAGCAAGATGTCGCAGAAGGAGGCGGAAGCGGCCTGAGGATCTCTGGTCGAAATGTAACGCACGATCTCACCCTACCGTGAGCAGATGGCTAGAGAAGGATGAATCGTTTCATCTGAGACGCTTTGAGTCGGGAGCCAGAAAGTGGACGCAAATGCCCGCCGGGCGATTTAGGCTACTGGCATGAGTGAAATGTCTTCGCTTGCTTTCCCCTACCGGGTTGGGCAAGCAATTGATGTCCATGCATTTGCAGATCCGCAGTCAGATTACGGAGAGAAAACGCTATGGCTTGCATGCCTTGAATGGCCGGGAGAAATCCCTCTTGAGGGACATTCGGATGGTGACGCTGCTGCACATGCCACCTGCGACGCACTCTTGGCCGCCGCAGGACTGGGAGATCTGGGAACAAACTTTGGAACCGATCGCCCTGAATGGGCAGGCACCTCAGGGAAGGCATTTCTTGAAGAAGTCCGCCGAATGCTCGCAGTTGCCGGCTGGTCCATTGGGAACGTCACGGTTCAAGTCATTGCAAAGCGTCCGCGCATGATGAAACGCCTCGAAGAAGCCTCGCAGACGATGAGCCAGATTCTTGGAGCCCCCGTCTCTGTTTCAGCAACAACAACCGACGGTCTCGGCTTCACTGGTAGGGGTGAAGGTATCGCTGCAAGCGCTACAGCACTGATTTACCGAAAGTAACAGCGCACGCACTTCACGAAGTAACAGCGCAACTCGCCTGGCTTTATGTACAAAACTAAGACGGAGCCTGTGCAGGCCTAGTGCGTGCTCTAGCCCTACTTCCTCGAGCTACTTCAGAGAATCCAGCTTTGCCTTTGCCGGGTGAACGAAGAGTGTCATCACCAATCCCAAGGCAAGGATCAAAATGATGCCGAGGATTCCCCAGTAGGTGTAGTCCGCGCCGGCAGGCGTCCAATTGCGACCAAACGCCAAGAAGATGCCGTACATCGCTGGCGCAAGGAAGGACACCGCACGACCGGTCGTCGCATACAGCCCGAAGACCTCGCCTTCACGTCCCTCGGGGATCATGCGCCCAAGGAAAGATCGCGACGCGGACTGAGTCGGGCCGACGAAAACGCAGAGTGCCAAACCAAAAGTCCAGAAAATAATCTTTCCGCCATTGTGCAAGAAGAAGACGCTCATGCCTGCAATCACCATACAGCTCAGCGAGATCACAATAAGACGCTTCGGTCCGATGATGTCATCCAAGGCGCCCATGGCGATAGTGGCGATTCCTGCGACAACATTGGCGGCAATCGCAAAGATAATCACTTCGCCCGAGGAGAAGCCAAAGGCCGTTCCCGCAAGGATCGCACCGAAGGTAAACACACCTGCAAGACCATCCCTAAACACTGCGGAGGCAGCAAGGAAGAACAGCGTGTGCGGCGATTCCTTCGCCAGGGACTTCACCGTGCTCCAGAGCTTTCGGTAAGAATCCCACAGAGTTTCGTGCTCACCGTGGTGCTCGTCAATATGCCGCGGCTTCACGGGGTGAAGCATCAAAGGCAGTGCAGACAGCAGCATCCACGCTGCAGCAATCACCATCGAGACGCGAATATGCAATCCATTCGCGTGGGTAATGCCAAACCATCCGACCTCGGGGCTGATCAGTCCAACGTACAGAATCAGCAGCAAAACAATGCCGCCGACGTAACCCGATCCCCATCCCAGACCGGAAATACGGCCCATGTTTTCTTTGGTCGAGAGGTGGTTGAGCATCGCGTTGTAATTGACCGATGCGAATTCAAAGAAAATATTGCCAATGCCCAAAAGCGCAATGCCAAGGAATAGGCCTCCGCGCGGCCCCAAAGGTCCTTCCGGAGCGACAAAGAACATCAGCGCCAGACAAATAACGACCAAGATCGTGAACACTGTCAGGGCAAGACCGCCTTTTCCACGGCGATCTGCGCGTTGACCGGTAATCGGTGCAAGAAGCGCAATGATGATGCCTGCGGCAAAAAGACCCCACGAAAGGTAATCACTAGCGGTTCCCTTATCGGTGAAAGTCCCATCGCTGGTCAGGTAGACCGAGAAGACGAAAGTCGTTGCAACAGCATTGAACGCTGCCGAACCCCAGTCCCACAAAGCCCATTCAATGACCGGCTTCGTCAGAATCGATGTTTTCTTCTTCTCCGAAGGTGCCATCGATTGGGGGGTCGTCGATTCACTCATGTTCACTCCTTATATGCCTACCACCGTAGGCCTACCAGTGAAACTATCACGGAGAAGCAGCGAAAAAGAAAAAATACAAGTAAGGGTCGTCACGCCCGAGCGTCTTGCGCAAGGATTGCGCGCGCAAAAACCAGATCAATTGGTGTCGTAATCTTCAACGCGCGACCTTCACCGGCAACAATGCGAACGGGAATTCCCGCCTGCTGAGCAAGGACG
>CALHID010000317.1 GCA_938030835.1 uncultured Actinomyces sp.
TCGGCGCGCATCTCCAGCAAAACCGAACCAAGACGCACGTAGTCGTCAATCCCCAGCTTTTCACCTCGGATCGAGGAATCTACCCCAGCGCGATCGCACAGCTCCTGCGCAGCCTCGGCACTGCCGGCCCAATTCTTCAAAGCGGCACGCAGGGTCTTGCGGCGCTGAGAAAATGCCGTATCACAGACCTCGAAAGTTGCAAGACGCAAGGAGGTATCCCCGCGCGGGGTTTGCGATCGCTGAAGCTCCACCAGTGCGGAATCCACGTTGGGGACGGGCCAGAACACCGAGCGTCCAATGGTTCCTGCGCGAGTCGCGGTACCGTACCACGCGGCCTTCACCGAAGGAACCCCGTAGGTACGCGAACCCGGCTGAGCAGCCAGGCGATCGGCGACCTCGGCCTGAACCATTACTAATGCCGACTCCAGGGAAGGGAAGGATTCCAGCATGGAAAGCAGCAGGGGAACCGCAACATTGTAGGGAAGATTCGCAACCAAGTGGGTTGGCGCCGGCCAATCATCCTCAAAGTCTTC
The DNA here is from genome assembly GCA_938030835.1 of uncultured Actinomyces sp. Taxonomy (GTDB): domain Bacteria; phylum Actinomycetota; class Actinomycetes; order Actinomycetales; family Actinomycetaceae; genus Pauljensenia. The sequence continues at coordinate 534 of CALHID010000317.1, forward strand.
GAGGCCATTAATCTGAACGGCATCGCGATTGATCACGTGGAGGCGCTGCCCAGCCTCGGGCATCCGCTGTGCAACGGTCACTGGAAGCGCGCGGGCAAGCACCGGATCGATCTCAATGGCGCGTACCTGTGCCCCCGCTTCAAGAAGTCCAAGGGTCAGCGAACCCAGCCCGGGCCCGACCTCAATGACTTGTGTTCCCTCGCCAATTCCCGCGTCGCGCACGATGCGCCGGACAGTACCGGCATCATGAACGAAGTTCTGACCAAGCGTCTTAGTCGGGCGCACCCCCAGTGCCTGGCAAATAGCATGCACTTCAATAGGGCCAAGCAGCCCGCTCTCGCTGGGCTGGGCATCACTAGGCACATTCGGCGTGGAATATCGACGGGGAGAAGTCACGCTCCCATCCTAAAGGATCAGTACCATCCGACGGAGTTTGAATGCCCCAGAGCAGAGCACGGCGTCCCATAGCGTCCGGCGATGTACCCCAAGCCCCACTTGATCTGCGTGACCGGGTTGGTTTGCCAATCCGAACCCGCCGAAGCCATCTTGCTTCCCGGCAATGCCTGCGGGATACCGTAGGCGCCAGAAGAGGAGTTCTTCGCATACGGGTTCCAGCTGGACTCACGGTTCCACAGTGCAACCAAGCATTGGAATTCGGAGTCTCCCCACCCGCGAGCGCTCACCAGGGGTTTAGCCAAAGAATGAGGATCCTCACCCGAATAGGTCAAGGGAACATTGGCTGCGACCATCGCCTGGGCAACTTCAGCTGAGTTTCCACCCGCTGCAGTAATCTCCGAGGCCGTCGAGAGTGTTCCGAGCTTCGCGCGGTAACGGATTGATTTCGTTCCGTCAGCTTCGGTCTTTTCTTCTAGCGTTGCCTTGGGGTCCAGACCGGCTTCAATCAGCGCCTTGGGAGTAACTTCCTTGGTTCCGACCGAACGAATCTGCGCGGTAGGTTCGCGAGTGACCTTTGAATTCAGTGGTGCAGCATATGCTTCCCCACCGTCGACGTTTTCACTCCAGGTCAGTTCTTCAGATTCGCCTTCAACACCCTTCGTGGTGACTTGTTCTTCACCGACGAAAAGCTGATCGGAATCTTGACGGTGTTCATCGAAAGGAATCGGCACCTTTCGGGGCGCAAGCGCACGCGAGACCCGGTGAATATCGATGGTCAGGCCATCAGCGTTCTTAACCTCAACACGGTCCAGGGGTCCCAGGTTGATTTTTTCTTTATCCAAGATGGCCCGAGTGTCCATGCCCTCACGCGCGGTGACCTGACGCGAGCTTCCGTCGACGTTAATGGTGACGGTACGCGTCTGGGTGACCAGAGGAGTCAGGCTGGAACGCGAATAGGAACGGTCGACGGCAAGAATGGCTTTTGTCGAATCTGCCCCAAGGCCTGAGAGCACGCCTTCGGCTGAGGGCGCGGTCGACCACAGGGTTGTTCGGTCTCCGTTAATGGTCAGAGTGTAGGGCTTCGCTGTGCGCACGACGATGGTCTGTCCGTTTGCAACGTATTGCGAGACAGCGGGCTGAACTTGGTCGTGCTCACCGAGCTCGATATCCGCTTGGCTTAGAACACCTGAAACGGTGTGCGACCAAGTAGAAACCGGGTAGACGATGCCATCAACTTCAAGGTTCACGGTTGAATGCGCGCGGGCAATGCCCACTCCCGCGACCATAAACATGGCCAAGCTGGCTGCGCCTGCACCCGCTAAGACGCGATGTTTCGTCGGCGCCCATGAAGCGGTGCGGCTATGGCGAGCTGCGTTCACAGAAGTCCTAGTGCTCGAGCGCACGCGGGCCACTGGCCCCATCCGGAACGGGCCTGAAGCGCCTGTGCGCGTTGGGTCTGTTCTGCTGCCGAGGCCTCGGAGGGCAGTCCGGTGCCGCCCATTGCGCGCCACGTGGAAGCAGAGAATTGGTAGAGGCCATAGTAGCCGTTACCGGTATTCGTTGCGGGGTTGCCGCCCGATTCGCAGCGAGCTAGTGCTGCCCAGACTCCATCTCCGCTCACCGTTGCCGATGATGACGAGGCCGAGGACCCTGAGTTCGAAGAGGAGCTTGCTGAAGTGGTCTCCTTGGTGCCGACCTTGACGATCTTCTTGACCGGTTCGGTACGGTTTTCGCTCAGCATCTGGCTGACGACCTCTTGGCCATCACGACGCTCCACGTAGAAGCTGCGCTTGATGGAGCCGTCGGAGCCTTCCTGAACAACGCGCTTGGTTCCCTTGGCCAAGCTGGAGTCTTCTTGTTCCTCCACTTCCTTGGCCAGAGTTTCTTCGCGTTCTTCCGTACCGCGTTGAACGCGGGTGACCTTGAGGAATACTCCTTGGTCATCACTTGAGAAGGTCACGCGGTCAAGGGGTGAAACCTGAACTCCCGCCTGCTGAAGCAGGTCCGAGGCGTGGGTTCCTTCACGCGCGTCAACGGTATGGGTTTGTCCATCAGCAATGACGCGGATATTCCCGGTTGCAGTAAGTGCAGGAAGGGTTGCGCGAGAGGTCGAGCGGTCAGCAGCGATCACCGCGCCGGTGGTGCCGACCTGGCTCATGAGGTTGTTGATATCCGTAGCGGTGGACCACGTGGGGGTTGAAACACCGTTGATATCGACCAAGTAGCGCTGCGCGCGGCGCACGACGACGGTTTGACCATTCGTCACGCCTTCTTGAAGGGAGGGCGCAACCAGATCATGGGGAGAAACTTCTACACCCGCAGTTGACAGAACGTCAGAGACCTTGCCCATGAACCCCGATACGGGGATGGAGACACCATCGACTTCCAGGGTGACATCCCTGAATGATGTGGCTACCGATGTCCCGGCGATACCGGTGACGGCAAGTGCTGCAACTGCAGCGCTGGCAATGACTGCCTTGCGCGAGGGGTGGAAATTCACGTAACTCCAGACTTCGTAGGATTCGCCCTGGCAGCTTCATAGAAGCGCAACTCGCATGCGAGCCTGCGGCGAACGAACAGTTCACACGCTACAGGGTTTTGAAGAGACCAAGCGAGTGTTAGTGATGGGGACCATAAACATTTACATCATTAACCACATTCGTCACATGAGTAACAGAAGCCCAGCTTTGCGGCATGAGAGATTGATTGCTCAAATTGGCGTTTATTCAGCGACGAACATTAGGATAAGGGCAGATTTCAACCGCTGCGATGAAGGGATCGTGAATGATGATGTCACGTCAGCGCGGGATTTGGGCTTTCGCTACATGTGCTCTCTTGGGAGTATCCATGGCAGCTTGTGGATCCGAATCCACAACGGGCGACGGCTCAGAGCCAAGCTTCGAGAAGACCGTCTTTTTTAGTACCGCACCGAATGACAGACTGCGCGACCTCAGCTCCGTCTCCCCGCAGCCCGAAGGCAAGGAAACCTTTAGCGCCGACGATGCAAAGCTTTTCCTTGGCAGCTACTCACTGGGTTTTAATGGAACATCAAAAGCCGTCAATGCCTATACCGACCGCGGTTCTTTCCGCTTTACTCTTCTAGGCGCATCAAAGCTTCCTCAAACAACTAATGACGGAAAGTCAATCATCAAGATCGACTACAAGTTTGAGAACCATTCAACTGGCGCGAAGGAATCACCCGATAACGCACTGCGCTGGGTTTTCTACGCAAGCACATCGCCGCTTCCGGGAACTGATGAGGCAAAGGCACTCCTAGCCGGTTCAGGCGATCGCAATGATGTCCCGATTTTCAAGCTTTCCGATGTGGATGCGCAGCTGTTGAAGGCCCCAGATACCAGCCAATTCACCTCCGATGACCCACAGGTGAAGGACGCTCAGGAACCCCAGGGATACAACGGTTACCAGGCTGAGAATAAGCAGAAGACCTACTCATCCCTTTTCGTCGCACAGGGCGATCCAAATTCGACCAAGTTCTCCTTGGCGATGTGCACAAACGGTAAGGGACTCACCCCGGACATCTACTGCCAGACCGTCCAACCTCTGGAGGCAACAATCAAATGAGCTTCTCACGCTTTTTCACACGCACCATTGCGGCATTAAGCATTGTCACTCTTGCCTCCTTTGCCATCCCATCTGCTGCTCACGCTGACGACTCTGTCGATCAACTCAAGAAAAATGACCCCACCGCATTTGAATGGCTCGAAGGCGTGCAGGAAGTCAATCAAGGCGACAAACTCGTCGTCCCAACTAAGGTCAAGCTCACTGATTTCGAAAAGCGAAAGTCAGATCCGGCCGATAGTAAGACGTCAGGGTCCGCAACCCCATTCGCTGTCTATTCTGACGCGGCATTGGACGTGGATTTAG
>CALHID010000318.1 GCA_938030835.1 uncultured Actinomyces sp.
GACGATCGATGCCTTCTAAGACCGTTCGAGTCTTGGTGGGAAGCGAATCCACAGAAAGTTCGTGGAGGCGAACAGCTGAAGACGCGCTGCCGATATCCCCCACGGGCCTTCTCCTATCGTTCAATAACCATTGCTGATCGCGGGGCAAGAAGAACGTGTCCCGTACACTCAGCTCCGCTGAGAAGATCTTGACCCACAATCCCAGCGAGTTCAACCGCACGATCAGAGTGGTTGAGAATGAAGAGGAAGCCTTCACGTTCTTGAGCTTCCACGCCTTCGGGAAGGTCTGGGCACACGGGACGCATTCGCGTGTAGGTCGTCCACAAGCGCAGCAGGACCGAACGAGTCAGCGCGTCAAAGTCCGCTCCTGCGTACCAGACACTTCCGCGGCCAACTTTCCTGCGGGTGAGCGCCGGAAGCCCGGCAAGGTCAACGCCGCCGCCTCGGCCATCAAAGTATGCAACGCACTCAGGCCCACCCTCCGAGGAGTCTCCGGGAATCTGCCACTGCAAACCGGCAGCGGGGGCGATCTTTTCGGCCCAGCGACCACTGCGCAGGTCCTTTGCCGCTCCCCCAAGAAGGTCTGTGGTTCGTTTGAGGGCCTCGTTATCGGTATCGATCCCGCACCAATCACAGGCCGCCGGGGTACTTACTGCGGAAGAAATCCGGTTCGCGGCCTTTTCGCGCGCATCATAAACACGCCCCTGACTGGGACCGGTGAGAGTTGAATGCTCCAGAACCCGCACTCCCGCAAGATCAGAAAGAGAGCCAAGGTATCCGCCCAAGACAGCCCCAAGCTGGGAATCAACAACACCGCTTGGCGCGGTAATGACAATGTGTGCTCCGCGTTCAGCTGCCGTACGCAAAGCCTGAGTCATCTGCGGGTAGTCAATGAAAACTGCGGGAAGAATGATGAGATCGTAAGAGCTGAAATCATTGTCGACGCCCACAACATCAGTGGCGATTCCCGCTTCCCACAGGCTCTGATGCCAGGACTTAGCGGGAGCGAAGTTCCCCCACGAATCTGCGGGATTTTCAGAACTAATCGGACCGATCGCATAGTAGCGTGCCCACTCGCTCTCCCAGTCGATGACAACTGCAGCGCGCGAGCTCATGCGAGTCCCCGTAATGGGAGCCAAAGACTTTAGAGCTTGACCGGTGCTCACAACATCCATCCAGATCGGTGAATCTTCGCCAGAGTGGGGCACCATCCCAGCATGGAAGGTTTCCGATCCCCTGGCAGATTGCCGCCACTGGAATTGGAGGATTCCATCCGCACCGTGCGCCATGCGAGCAATGGACCACAAAAGGAACTGTCCGGGGCGCTTGGGAGAATTTTGAGGACGCCACTGCACCGCACCGGGGCTCTGCTCCATCAGCAGCCAGGGAGCACCATTGCCGAGACCGCGCATGACGTCGCCCTGCCAAGCGATGTCGTGTGCAGCCTGAGGATCTGCGGGGTCCGGGTAAGAATCATCAGCGATGATGTCACACAGGGGTGCCCACTTTCGGTAATCGAGAAGCGGGAAGGTCCCCATGAAGTTCGTCGTGATTGGTCGGTCCGAATAGCGACGAATCACCTCTCGTTCACGTTCCATCTGGGAACGCAGAGCGTAGTCACTAAAGCGACGCCAATCCAGCATTTGCCCGGGGTTGTAGAAGGTAGGCATTGCCCGGGGAGGCTGAATTTCTTGGATATCCCTGTAGGTTTGGGACCAAAATGCAGTTCCCCAGGCCTGATTGATCGCCTGAATATCGCCGTATTTCTCCACGAGCCAGCGTCGAAATGCCGCAGCGGATTCATCATCGAAGCTCTCCGCCGTGTGACAGGCGTATTCATTCGAAATGTGCCACATGACGACACCGGGGTGGTCGCCAAAACGGCGCGCCATGGCCTCGGTCAGCTCACAGGCTTTACGGCAGAAGAGCTCGCTTGAGGGGTTGTACTGCTGGCGCGAGCCAAATCCTAGACGCACGCCTCGCGAATCAACGGGAAGGGTTTGGGGGTAGCGCTGAGCCATCCACACCGGAGGGGAAGCGGTCCCATTGGCCAAGTCCACACTAATTCCCGCGCTGTGGAGCTGATCAATGAGATCCGCCAACCACTCCAGATCGTAGTGGCCTTCTTCGGGTTCAAGAGATGCCCAGGAAAAGATCCCAAGGGAGATCAGATTGACGCCGGCACGGACCATGCGTTCGATATCACGTCGATTGGTTTCCTCATCCCACTGTTCGGGGTTCCAATCGCCGCCGTAGGCAATCGCGTCCATTTCCCTATCCTTCCCAGCACCTCGAGGTGACTCAACAGCGGGCGGCTATCCCTTCACAGAGCCAGCAGCCAGGCCCGATTGCCAGTACTTCTGCAAACCAAGGAATAGCACGATGAGTGGCAAAACACCCAAGAGCGCGCCCAGCATGACTGCGCCCTTTTGAGGAGTAAAGTAACTCATCATGCCATACAAGCCCAGAGTGACGGGCTTGAGTTCGGCAGTGGATACCATCATCAAGGGCAAGAGGAAGTTGTTCCAGGTTGCCACGAAGATGAAGAGGAAGATCGTCACCATTGCCGGCGCCAGTAGACGCAAGACAATCGTGAAAAAGACTCGAGCTTCTGAGGCCCCATCGATGCGCGCGGCCTCAATGAGCTCTGTCGGAACCGAAGAATCCGCATAGACCCGGCCAAGGAACACACCGAAGGGAGACACGCAGCTGGGGATCAGGATTGCCCAGACCGTATCGGTCAGACCCAAGTTATGGAAGACCACGTACAGGGGAATCGTGAGCAGGGCGACCGGCATAAGCAGGCCTGCCATGATCATGGCCATGGAGACATTTCGCCCGGGGAAAACAAATTTCGCCATTGCATAACCCGCTGCGACCGAAATCAAAGTTCCGATGATCCCTGCTGCTGTTGAATAGAAGAGGGAGTTGAGCACCCAGCGCCAGAACAGGCCCTGAGTCCACCCCATGAGCTTCGTGTAGTTGTCTCCCAATTCAAAGTGACCAAACCAGAAGCCGTTGGTGGAAACAAGATCGGCATTCGACTTCGTTGAGGAGAACATCACCCAGATGATCGGCAGAACGAAGTAGAGCATGGTGAAGGTCAGAGCAACGATCGTAACGATTCGAGCGGCCTTCGAGGGTGCGAGTGAACGCGGGGGCATTCCCTCGAGAGAGGGGGTGTACTGGCGCCCATCGGGCAGTGTGCGCGTGGTGGTACTCATCGGACGGTCTTCCTTTGCAAGAGTGCGTAGATCACGGCAAGTCCGCCCGCAACCAGCGCCATAACGATTGAGATTGCCGAGGCCGGGCCATCGCCACCGGGCGAGATCGTTCCGAACATGGTGTTGTAGGCCATCATCATCGGCGTGTAGGCGTTACCCATCCACCCATTTGCAGACTGCATAACTGCGGGTTCATTGAAGAGCTGAATTGTGCCGATGATGGAGAGCAGGACTGCCAGGAGGGCAGCTCCGGAGACCATGGGAACTTTAATTTGGCG
>CALHID010000319.1 GCA_938030835.1 uncultured Actinomyces sp.
CGCTTCCTCATGGGATTCTCCTTTGAATCAAGTGGGATTGGGTGGCAGGAGGTCTTAGAAGCATGACATCCCACCGGGTGCCTCCCATCATCCCTGGTGTCGGAGACCGGAGAGGTATCGGGAAGTAACGGTTGGTAACACCGCCGTCACCATCGTGGTGCGGTGCGTGTAACGGCCGCAGGCTGCGGTCCTGCTGCGTCGCCAGATGTACTCTCCGCCAAGTGTGGCATGGTGTAGCCCTCTCCCCGCACCGAGTGGATGTATCTTCTGCCGGCCTCACCCAGAGAACGTCGTACCCTGTAGGCGGTGGTCTTGATCATGTCCTTGCCGCCGCTATGGTCCTCTGTGCCCCAGACCTGGCTGAGCAGGTCTGCGTATGTCACCACGTTCCCGATGTTGCGGGCGAGGACCTCCAAGAACCTCACCTCCGTATCGGACATGTCCAGCACCGAACCATGTAGGTAGACCCGGTGCGAGGCGGTATCGATCACCAGGTCTCCATTGGAAAGCGCAGGGGAGTGGCGTCCGTGCCATCTGCGTACGAGTGCCTGGGCTCGCAACGTGAGCTCACGAGGGCTGAAGGGCTTGGTGACGTAATCATCGCCGCCGACCGTCAGTCCCTGGATCTTGTCACGCATATCGTCGCGAGCTGTCAGGAAAAGGACGGGGATGGTGATACCTGCATCGCGCAGGCGGCGAGTCACTGTGAAGCCATCCATATCGGGGAGCATAACGTCCAGAACGATCAGGTCAGGGCGTTCTTCCTGAGCCTGGTGGTAAGCAGATGCTCCGTCTTCTGCCGTAATGACATCAAAGCCCGCAAAACGCAGTGATGAGGCCAGAAGATCGCGAATATTTGGTTCATCGTCAACGACAAGAAGTCGTGCTTCTCCAGTGTTTTCAAATTCCGTCATAGTCAACATTTTGAGTGAGATAGCTGAATGTATCCTGAATGCCTGCTGTGTGAAATTGTTTTTCTGAGAATCCGCATGAAAAAGATGTTGAAAGGAAGATAATGCAAGCATGACTCAATCCAGCTCTCAAAATCTTTTTGAACCCCAAGGCGTGACTTTTAATCCGGTTAAACGCTCGCTTGCCCTAGTGCGGAGACTGAACGTCAGCGTTTACTTCATCATTGGTGTTGCTGCGGTATCGGTTGGCATGGTGATGGCACCAGATTTTCCACGAGAGTGGGGTTTTGGGATCATCGCTGGATTAAGTGCCGGATGGCTCTACATGATGTGGATTATCGGCCGGCAAGTACGTAATTTTGCATGGGCGCAAGGCGAGCATGATTTCCTCATTCGTCGAGGTGCTTTCTTCCGCTCGATGACAATCGTTCCTTACGGCCGCATTCAGTACGTTGATATTTCAGAAGGCCCTGTTTCCCGCTTCTTTGGTATCTCCACGGTGATCATTCATACGGCCTCGGTCTCTACTCGTGCCTTTGTTCAGGGGATCCCCTCTGAGGATGCTGCCCGTCTGCGCGACCAGCTCGCGCAGCGTGGAAGCGCTGAGATGGCAGGGCTGTGAGCATGAGTTCTTCTCAACACGTGTATGCAGCGGACCAAGGGGTTGATCCCTCGCTGTGGCGCCGCGTCCACGTCATCACGCCTCTTCTGGAGATCTGGCAAATCCTAGTGGCAGGTTTTGCCTTGGTTACTTATCGCAATTTCAGTGAAATTCAGGAAATGCTGCGCTCTGAGTATCTTCTCTCTTTCCTTTCGGAGCGTTTCTTTTATTTGGCGGGGAGCGCGCTGATTGTCATCGCCGTCCTGGTTGGTTTTGTTTTTCTCCAGTGGTGGTCCTTGGCCTTTGCAGTCACGGAAACCGCAGTGTGGTCGCGTCGTGGGATTCTTAAGCGTCAGCAGCGCCATGCGCGTTTGGATCGTATTCAGGCCGTTGATATCTCCCAGCCGGTCCTTGCGCGCATTCTTGGTTTGGGCAAGCTTGACGTCGAAGTTGCTGGTGGTTCCTCCTCTAACATCACCATCGGTTACCTCAAGGTCTCCGAACTTGAAGCTCTGCGCGGTGAAATCCTCGCTCGTGCCGCAGGGCTGAGGGTAGAAGCGCAAACTTCCCCCGAGGCCTCGGCAATGGGGGGATCGCCTCAGTCTCCTTACGCCCCCGCCCAGAGCGGGTACCCAGCTGCAGCGGCAGATCCCTACGCGCCCACCCAGCCCACGGCCTCGCAAACTCCCGGAAACTACAGCTATACCGGTGAGGTCTATGCGCCCTCCTCAATCCCGGTCGCACCTGAGCGGGAGCTCTATCAGGTCTCAATGGGACGCCTACTCGGATCGCAGATGCTGTCTTTGGGCAATATCGTTGCCATTTTGCTTCTGATCGCATTCCTCGTCGCAGGAAGCATCGCCGCTGTACAAGAGGGCATTGTTGTCGCCATTGCATCATTGGGCGGTTTCCTTTCTGTGGCAATGTCGATCGTCGGTGTGCAGTGGAATCGTTTTGCTTCCGAGGCCAATTTCCGCCTCGCGATTTCCCCAGATGGTATCCGCGTGCGGCGCGGTTTACTCAGTACTCGCGCGCAGACCATTCCGCCCAGGCGTATTCACGCGATTCAGGTTCAGCAGCCCTTCTTTTGGCGTTTCCTGGGGTGGTATCGCGTGAGCATCCTTCAAGCCGGTTACGGCGCGAAAGACACTGACTCGGACAAACAGCAGAGCTCTCACATCCTTATTCCAGTGGGTACACGCCAAGACGTTGAATTCGCACTGTGGATGGTTTTCAACGATCTGGGTGTCGACGATGTTCCTTCCTTTATCGAGGCTGCGCTCGCGGGAAAGGGAAGCGGGCAGGGCTTTGTGCAGATGTCGCCTCGAGCGCGCTGCTTGGACCCCTTCGCCTACCATCGCCGCGCTCGAGCAATCACGCGGACCACATTCGTTATCCGCGATGGTTGGTTGAATTGGAAGAGCCTGTGGGCACCTATTGCTCGTCTGCAGTCGGTTCGGGTGCAATCGGGTCCGCTAGAACGCAAACTGGGTGTGGCAAGTCTGCACATGGATGTGGTTCCCGGTGCATTCAGGATGATTGCGGAGCATCAAGATGCCTCGCAGGCAAGTGCAGATATTTTCACCTTGCTCGTTGAGGGGCAGGCCAACCGTGCCAGCGAGCCTCCTGAGAAATGGATGCTGCGCGTAGAAAATGGGATGCACAGTTAATTTCCAGTGACGCAGCTGCGAAGATAGCGCCAATCAACGGGCGCGGATCCAAACGCGGCTTGGCACTCAGGGCCATACGTCAGACAGCACAGCAAAGGCGGGATATGCGCGGCGGTCGACTTGATATCGGCATTATCGGCATGGGACATGTTGGTCCTGTGATTGGTTCGGCCCTGCGCGCGGTTGGACACACGATCGTTGGGGTGAGTGCTTCTTCGGAGGAATCGCGGGAGCGTGCCGATGCTCTGTTACCGGGGATTCCCATTCTTTCGGTGGAAGAGATTGTCTCTCGTTGCCAAATGGTTGTTCTGACCGTTCCCGATGACCAACTGGAAGGTTTGGTCAAGGGGCTGGCTGAATTAGGCGCCTGGCAACCCTCACAACTGGTTGTGCATACTTCAGGGGCACACGGAATCGATATTCTGCGTCCCGCTTCGGGTATGGGGGCAATTCCCCTGGCAATTCATCCGGCGATGACCTTCACGGGGACCTCTGTTGACGTTCCTCGTTTGGTGGGAACGCCCTTTGCGGTGACTGCTCCTGCAATCGCCTTGCCCATAGCCCAAGCGCTAGTCGTTGAAATGGGCGGTGAGCCTTTTGAGATCGCGGAGGAAGATCGCGGGGTCTACCACGCTGCGTTGAATCACGGTGCAAATTTCCTTGCCACCGTAGTTACGCAGTCTAAGCAGATCCTCTCCACCGTTGGAATTGATGATCCAGGAACTTTCTTGCGTCCCCTGTGCGAGGCTGCCCTAGATCGCGCGCTGCGAGCGGGAGATCGCGGTGTTTCTGGCCCCATCCCGCGGGGCGATGTCGGAACAATTCGCGAGCACCTCAGCGTTCTAGAAACCAAAGCCAAGGAAGAAAACCTGGCGGGGGAGGGGCAGTGGGCACACCGCCTCCGGGATGCGCGCTCGACCTACGCGGCAATGACTGTGCACACCGTCGACCTATTGGAATTCGAGGGACGAATCAGCTCTCAGGTGGCCTCGGAAATTCGCGCAGCCGTGCGCGAAATGGGTGAAAAGTGATCCGTTAGACCCCCACGAAATGGCGTTTTGGGGGCCTTTCGGGCGAAAATAAGTCATATGAACTCTACGCCTCAGTTGACGCATACCCGAGAAGAGCTTGCGCAAGCACTATCCCAACTTGAGGGGACGCGCGCGCTGGTCATGACAATGGGAGCGCTCCACCGAGGGCACCTTGAGCTTGTCCGGCAGGCACGGGAGCTTGCCGATCACGTCATCGTCACGATCTTCGTGAACCCCACCCAGTTTGCTCCGGGCGAGGACTACGACGCCTATCCGCGCACATTGGATGCCGATATGGAAGCCCTGTCAACGGTGGGTGCTGATCTTGTATGGGCTCCTTCCGTAAGCGATGCTTACCCAACTCCTGCAACCACCCGTATCGACGCTGGCCCGGTTGCTCACATTCTTGAAGGCGCAACCCGCCCGACGCACTTTGCCGGCGTTGCCCTGGTCGTCTCAAAGGCTATGAATCTAATCCGTCCTGATGTTGCGCTCTTTGGTCAAAAAGATGCCCAGCAGCTGGCGGTTATTCGCACTTTCGTTCGTGACTTGGATATGCCCGTGCGCATTCAGGCCGTTGAGATTGTTCGCGATAGCGATGGTGTTGCGCTGTCTTCGCGTAATCAGTACCTCAGCGAGGAAGAGCGCGTGCATGCGCGTTCCCTGTCGCGCGCGATTGACGAGGCCCGCGCTGCAGCGGCCTTGGGTGTTCCTCTTGACGAAGTTTTGCGTGCAGCAGCCTCTGTTCTCGAGGCCGAAGAGGGAGTTGTTCCCGATTACGTTGCGATCGTGGATGATGACGATTTCACCCTGCTTGCAGGGAGCGGAAGCGCCGCAGAGCAAGTGGATGAGGATAGCCGCGAGAAAGCCCTGGAAGCTGCGGCAACGCAGGGAAGCCTTCGCGCTCGAATTCTTCTTGCCGCGCGGGTCGGAGCGACTCGCTTGATCGATAACGCGGATGTCGTTATTTCTGTTGCCGGAGGCGCACGTCATGAGTGAAATGACTCGGACCATGGTGATTGGAAAGATTCACCGTGCACGAGTAACTGGAGCCGATTTGCATTATGTTGGCTCAATTACCATCGACGAAGACCTCCTGGATGCGGCCAATATTGTTCCCGGCCAAAAAGTGGATATCGCGGATGTGAACAACGGGTCACGCCTGTCGACATACACGATTGCCGGTCAGCGTGGAAGTGGTGTCATTCAGCTCAATGGAGCCGCGGCACATCTGGTGAACCTAGATGATTTGGTCATCATCATGGCCTATGCCCAGGTCCCTGAATCCCAGGTTCGCTCCGTAACGCCCAGTGTCGTTTTCGTTGATGCGCAGAATCGAATTATCGAAGAGGGGGACGCTTTGGGACAGGTCCCTGAGTCTTCGCCTCGCGCCCAAAGCTTGGGCTTGAAGAGTTCGGGTGTGTGAATTTCAATCCGCTCATACCCATGGGCGTGACTAATCGCTGACTTTCGCTACCATTGAAGTCATGACTGATTCGCCTGTTGACGATACCCCTGAACAAGTACAAATCCGTGCTGCCAAGCGCGCACGCCTCATGGAAGCGGGAATTCCCGCCTACCCTGTGAAGCTTCCTATCACCACGACTATTGCAAAGGTCCGTGAAAAGTACAGCCATCTGGAAGCCGGCGAAGAGACCGATGACATCGTTGCTCTCTCTGGCCGTGTGGTTTTGGCGCGTAACGGTGGAAAACTCTGCTTTGCAACCCTCATGGATGGTGCGGGCAACAAGATCCAGGTGATGCTCTCTGCCGCCTCGGTCGGTGCAGAGTCGCTGGCTCAGTACAAAAACGATGTCGACTTGGGTGACTTCCTTTACGTTCACGGTCGCGTGATTTCCTCCAAGCGTGGTGAACTGTCCATCTTCG
>CALHID010000320.1 GCA_938030835.1 uncultured Actinomyces sp.
CGAGGAATCACGATATCTACGCTCCGGGGGTCAAAGACAACGCGCCCTGCACTTTCAACCAAAGCGACCAGTGCTACTCGCTTGAAGGGAAGTCCCATAGGACGCGAACTCGGATCAAAATCCGAAAGTGATACAGAAGAGCTAAACGCAGCGATCGCTGGGCCCGCGGGGGTTTCAATCACGAGAAATCCCGCCGGATCATGCCCCAGTTCCCCCGCATGGACTCCAGTTACTCGAGGATCCTCTTCGACACGGATCGGGACAATCACACGCTCATCCTCAAGAGCATGGACCAGTTCTTCGAGTTGTTGTGCACTGCCCTTGGGGCACTCAAGCGCGTGCTGAGTTTTTCTCAGAGCCTGCCCGTGATCATCTCGGTTTTGCGCTGCCATCGAAAGACGCTGCGCCAAACGGTTCTTTTGATCGTCACCAATTGCACCGGCCATCAGCGCTTCCTAAACCATGAGAAGGGGCCGCGGCGACCTCCCTTTCCATCCGCTTGAATGGAATCGGGATAGTCGGAGGGAAGAGTTCGGCCAAGCAACAGGTCCTCGGTTGCCTGAGGCATTGCCCCCAGCAGCAGCCCAGCCGGAATATCGTCCTCGCTACTTCCATTGACGTAGCGCTGAGCAGTGATCTGGCCTGATACGCCGGGCTCCACGCCATCACCCTCGACCAGCCAGGACATAATCGCAACGGCACCGTACTTCGACAGGCGTGAAATTACCGATGCAATCCGATCGACTTCCGGTGGCATCGGACGACGCCCCGTCAAAAGTACATTGAGTTCTTCTTCTTGAGTCGTCTGGGTCTGCACACGCAGCCACACCCCCGTCCACGGCTTCAGACGCACCACGGCCTCGTGAATACCAGAAAGGGCGAGCAACGAATGGAGGGCCTCAGCGGAAGGGATGGGGGCAAGTACTAGGGCAACGGAAAGCTTGCCGCCCTCAAGGTGAAGCGATTCATCAACGGGGGTATCAAGAGCGTCTCGAGTCGTCGACGCATCTTCCCCCGCGTCTTGTGGCAGATCCCCCTCGAGATCGGACTCCATGTCTGCGACTAGATCACGAAACTGCGCATCCAGATCCCGATTGTTGTCTTCAGACACAAGGGCCTCCACTTCGTGTTGGGTAACAGCGTTTATCGTATCGCGACATAGAGGCGTGTGATAATACAAAGCGAAAAACACGCCCTCAAGCACAGGAGCGCACATGCCTTCTATCCCCACTATCGAGGTCAGCGGCTCGATCCGACTAGGCCAATTCCTCAAGCGCGCTGGCCTGGTTGAGGACGGCGCAGAAGCACGCGACTTGATTCAAAGCGGTGACGTTAGTGTCAACGGCGAAGTTGAAACCCGCCGCGGGCACGCCCTAGAAGATGGCGAGCTCGTCGAGCTTCGCACCCCGCAGGGAGTCTTTGCCGCTAAAGTTCGCGTCGTCGACTAGCAGCCGAGGCCAACGCCCTCAGCTCGCGCCTCGTTTGCTTTCCCGAGGCCACGAGGCCTACCCGAGTGAACGCCTCAGTGTGAGGTCAGCACCCCGTCAGCGCCAACAACCGCCTTCACGTGGCTAAAGAATGGACCCGATTGGGTGACGCGCAGGGAAGAATCCAATTCGACAATCGTCACGCGTCCGGGTTCACGCAGGTGCAAACGTACGGGTGAAGAGCCCGGGAAGGTTTCCAGCACTTCCTTCAATTCACGCAAAAGCTCAGGAGTGCAGCGCGAAGCAGCCAGTTCCAGGTCAAGGGGAACATTTCCGTCTTCGCGCAGCTCGAGGATATTCATCGACTGGCCATAGATTGACACTTGTTCATCGCGAGTGTTGACACGACCCTCAATCTGAACAACAAGGTCAGGAGCTAGGAAGGTTTGCACTGTCTCATAGGCGCGCGGGAAGAAGAGCACTTCGACCGAACCGCTCAGGTCTTCGATCGTCGCAATTGCCCAGGGATTCCCCTGCTTCGTAACTTTGGTCTGAACCGATGAAACCAAGCCAGCGATTTTGACAGTGCGGTCGACCATGCTCTCATCGCCGCCAACAATCTGCGCAATCTCA
Source organism: uncultured Actinomyces sp. (assembly GCA_938030835.1). Taxonomy (GTDB): domain Bacteria; phylum Actinomycetota; class Actinomycetes; order Actinomycetales; family Actinomycetaceae; genus Pauljensenia. The sequence goes on from CALHID010000320.1 coordinate 2,061, forward strand.
ACGTCTTGATGACGTTCCAAGGCACCTTCAAGCCCACGCAGAGGGTGGTCCGAAACGTAAAGCCCCAGCATCTCGCGTTCTTCAGCGAGCTTTTGACGACGGTCAAACTCAGGAAGATCCGGGATTTCAATCGCCAGCGAAGAACCTGAGTCCTCCCCCATGCCCATTCCTCCAAAGAGGTCAAACTGCCCGATGGCCTCGTTACGCTTGACGTCGATCACCGCATCCACGGCCTCGTCGCAGCGCGACAGAAGAGCACGCCGCGTGTAACCCAGCGAATCAAAAGCGCCTGCGCGCACAAGCGACTGGATTGTTCGTTTATTGCAAACTACCTGTGGAACCTTGTCCAAGAAGTCTTGGAAGGTGGTGAACTTGCCTTTCTCCTGACGCGTCTCGACGATCGCGTCGACAACGTTCGCACCAACATTCTGAATAGCATTCAGGCCAAAGCGAATATCCTTGCCATCAGGAGCAAAGGTGCCCATCGAAGCATTGACATCCGGAGGAAGAACAGTAATTCCCATGTGGCGGCACTCTGCTAAGTAGAGCGCACGTCGGTCCTTATTGTCCTTCGTCGAGGTCAAAAGGGCGGCCATGTACTCGGTGGGATAGTTTGCTTTGAGGTAGGCAGTCCAATACGACACCAAACCGTAGGCTGCAGAGTGGGCCTTGTTGAATGCGTAGGCTGAGAAGGGAACGACCACATCCCACAGGGCCTTGATTGATTCTTCGGAATAGCCGTTATCAAGCATGCCCTGCCGGAAGCCCTTGAACTGTTGGTCCAGAACTTCCTTCTTCTTTTTACCCATGGCCTTACGCAAGATATCTGCTTGACCAAGAGAATAGCCCGCAAGTTTCTGGGCAATCTGCATGACCTGCTCTTGGTAGACAATCAGACCGTAGGTCGTCCCCAGAATGTCCTTCAAAGGCTCTGCGAGTTCGGGGTGGATCGGAGTAATCTCCTGGCGCCCGTTCTTACGCAGAGCGTAGTTTGTGTGTGAATTTGCACCCATAGGACCAGGGCGATAGAGCGCACCCACAGCGGAGATATCTTCGAAGTTATCCGGTTTCATCAGCTTGAGAAGGTCACGCATACCGCCACCATCAAGCTGGAAAACGCCCAAGGTATCGCCGCGGCCCAGCAACTCATATGTTGCTGGGTCATCTAGCGGCACATGGTCGAGATCGGGATCTTGCTTACCGTTGAGTTTGATGTTTTCAAGAGCATCAGAAATAACCGTCAGGTTACGCAGTCCCAAGAAGTCCATCTTGAGTAGTCCCAGACCTTCACAGGTCGGGTAGTCGAATTGGGTGATGATCGCCCCATCTTGAGGACGCTTCATGATGGGGATGATGTCCGTCAGTGTGTGCGATGACATGATGACCGCACATGCGTGGACGCCCCATTGGCGGGTCAAGCCTTCAAGCCCCAGCGCATACTGAACAACCTCGTGGACATCGGGGTTCTCTTCATAGTACTTACGGAACTCTGCAGCTTCGGCGTAGCGTTTGTCCTTCTCATCGAAGATACCCGCAACCGAGATGTCCTTGCCCATGACCGAAGGAGGCAGCGCTTTCGTCAACTGCTCCCCCACCTTGAAGTCACGTCCCAAGATTCGCGCAGAATCCTTCAGGGCCTGCTTGGTCTTAATTCGACCGTAGGTGACCACCTGAGAAATGCGGTCTTCACCGTACTTGCGCTTCACATACTCGATGACCTCATCGCGACGACGTTCGTCAAAGTCAACGTCGAAGTCGGGCATCGAAATACGTTCGGGGTTCAAGAAACGTTCGAAGATCAGTCCATGGTTGAGGGGATTAAGTTCGGTAATCTTCATGGCGTAGGCGACCATGGATCCAGCACCGGAACCACGACCGGGTCCCACGCGGATTCCTTGGCTCTTCGCCCAGTTGATGTAGTCCGCAACGGTAAGGAAGTAGCCCGGGAAGCCCATCTTGATGATGACATCTTCCTCGTACTGGGCCTGCTTGCGCACGTCGTCCGGAATACCGTTCGGGAAGCGGTCGCGCAGGCCTCGCTCG
>CALHID010000321.1 GCA_938030835.1 uncultured Actinomyces sp.
GGGAACCCCGATTACGCACGCAATCGCCACTATCGGTTGAGATAGCGGCCGTGTGCTTGTTCTATCTGGGCTTAGGTGAGTGTCACCAAGTCCAGATAGGAATCATCCCAAAGGTCTTCATCGGCATCGGGAAGAACCAATACGCGCTCGGGGGCAAGGGCTGTCACTGCACCCGGATCGTGGGTAACCAGAACAACGGCGCCCTCGTAGGAATGGAGCGCGTGCAGAATTTCTTCGCGCGAGGCGGGATCCAAGTTATTCGTCGGCTCATCCAAAAGAAGAACGTTTGCACCCGACACAACCAAGGTTGCCAGCGCTAGGCGAGTCTTTTCGCCACCCGAAAGTACGTGTGTCGGTTTGTCGACATCATCTCCGCTGAATAGGAACTGACCCAAGACGTTGCGCACATGAGTATCGTCAAACCCCGGGGCGCTATGAGCCATGTTTTCCTTAACAGTGGCATTCATATCCAAGGTGTCGTGTTCCTGAGCGTAGTAGCCAAGCTTGAGGCCATGGCCATCTTCAACGATTCCGCTATCGGGTTCTTCAACGCGGGCAAGTAGGCGAAGAAGAGTTGTTTTACCCGCGCCATTAAGCCCCAAGACGACAACTTTCGAACCGCGGTCGATGGCAAGATCAACACCGGTAAAAACTTCCAAAGAGCCGTAACTCTTCGACAGCCCCTGTGCACTTAGCGGCACTTTTCCGCAGGGAAGAGGTTCGGGGAAACGCAGCCGTGCAACCTTTTCCTGGACCTCTTCGCTTCCAACAGAGGCGACCAGCTCTTCAGCACGGCGAAGCATCTGTTGAGCAGCAACGGCTTTGGTGGCCTTTGCGCGCATTTTTTCACCCTGCGCACGCAACTGCTCGGCTTTCTTTAGTGCGACAGCTCGTTCTTTTCTGCGTCGCCTCTCGTCTTCCTCGCGCTGTTTAAGGTATGCAGCCCAGCCCAAATGATAAATATCGACATGCGCGCGATTAGCGTCCAGGTAGAACACCTGATTCACAGTGTCACCCAGAAGTTTGACGTCGTGGGAGATCACTAGGACACCACCGGGGAAAGTCTTGATCCAATCGCGTAGCCACAGAATCGAGTCGTGATCGAGGTGGTTTGTCGGTTCGTCAAGCAGAAGGGTATCCGCACCCGAGAAGAGCACACGAGCAAGTTCAACCCGTCGACGCTGACCACCCGACAGGGTTGAGAGAGTCTGTCCCAATACGCGATCATCTAAGCCTAAGGAGTGAGCAATCTGCGCGGCTTCCGCGTTCGCCGCCCAGCCACCTGCCTGGGTAAATTCGTGGTCTAGACGAACGTAGCGCTCCATAGCTTTTTGCTGGCGCGTCCCTTCGGTCGTCGACATTTCTTGCTCGGCGCGTTTAATTTTCTTAATGATCGCGTCGATACCGCGAATCGAAATAATTCGATCGCGCGCAAGTTGGTCGGGATCACCTTCACGCGGATCTTGGGGAAGATATCCGACCGTTCCGTTACGTGTAATCGTGCCTTCATATTGGGCAGCGCCGTGGTCTTCTTCTCCAGCAAGAAGCCGCATCGTCGTTGTCTTGCCCGCGCCATTGCGACCAACTAATCCAATGCACATCCCCTTATCAATCCTGAAAGAGGCATCTGAAATGAGCTCGCGCGGACCGATCCGCAAGGAAAAGTGAGAAACGTTGATCACTCTGTCATTCTAACGGGGTGCCCAGCGCGCATGCTCAGGCACCAAGCAGGCACAATAGAAGGGTTCATTCACGCGCATAGAAAGTTGAGATTGATGACCGAGCACGCCGAACGCAGCGCACAGCCTCGTGTGTACGACATTGTTGCTGTTAGCTTCGTTGCTTTCCTTTTGATTTCGAATATCGCAGCAACGAAAGTCACGGCGCTTGATGCGGGTCCAATCCATCTGGTTTTCGATGGCGGTGCCGTCCTCTTCCCGCTCACCTACATTCTTGGTGACGTCCTCTCTGAGGTTTATGGCTTTGCACGGGCGCGTAGGGTCATCATCATGGGCTTCGCCGCGTCTCTCTTGGCTTCGCTGACCTTCTGGGTCGTCCAGTCAATTCCAGCTGGTCCGGGATACGAAAATCAGGATGCTTTTGTCGCAGTGCTCGGCTTTGTTCCACGCATTGTTGCCGCATCGATTTGCGGATACTTGGTCGGCCAGCTCATGAACTCGCTGGTTTTGGTGAAAATCAGGGAGCGCTGGGGGGCCAAGCATCTATGGGCGCGTCTGATTGGTTCGACCCTGGTTGGCGAAGCATTCGACACCATTATTTTCTGCACGATCGCCTTTGCGGGCATCATCCCTGGAATGGAATTCGTGAACTACATCGTTACCGGCTATGTCTACAAGGTCGGTATTGAAGTTGTCTTCCTCCCCATCACTTACCGCGTGATTGCTTTGGTGCGCCGCGTCGAGCATCTGAAGAGCGACGAGGTCCTGGCATGAGCGCTCCCTCAAATTGGCTCAGTAAACCAGCTGAGTTCACCGGACCTTTCCCCACATCAGATCGCGACCGTGGTTTCGATTGCCGAACGCGTCTTGACTACGGCTCGGGCTTGGGACGAACGGGCACGATTCACACCGCGCACGGCACTATTTCAACTCCTGCCTTCATCCCTGTTGGGACAAAAGCTAATGTCAAGGCCCTGACCCCAGAGATGGTGCGCGATCTGGGTGCACAGGCTGTACTTGCCAATGCTTACCACCTTTATTTGCAGCCGGGTTCAGACATTGTTGACGAGGCCGGTGGCGTCGGATCCTTCATGAACTGGGGTGGCCCGACCTACACGGATTCCGGCGGCTTCCAGCATGGACAAACCTTTGCCTGCGACCAATGGATTCGGGTCGGTCATGGCGGCGACTACGCGTGCTACGCCGGAATGAATCAGCGCTTCGGCGCATGGCGGCGTGCGGCCGTAATGGCTGCAAGGCTCCAGC
>CALHID010000322.1 GCA_938030835.1 uncultured Actinomyces sp.
GTGGCGCTGGCAATCGCGTCAGTCTGCGACTGTAGGCTTCTGGGCGTGAAGGGAGTATCGCGATGGCGCGTGTAGTGGCACCGGTGCACGACGGCACCTTCACGAGCATGATGGAGCAACTGCAAGTCGCTTACGTGGAAGCCGTGGCTGCGACTGCGGGTTGCACGATGAATGTCATGAATCGCGATACGTTTGCGCTAGATGCGCTCATTGTTCGGCATCGGGATAACGAGGATGAGACACACCTCTGGGTTCAGTTGAAGAACACTACAACGGTCCCGGTCGCTCAAGATGGCGAGTTTGCTTTTACATTTAAGCACGCCCGTCAGCTAGACAGATTGCGTCGCATGGCGGGAGGTTCTCCTGTCCTTTTGCTTGTCATGGTGTCTCCGCCGTCGCAGGCGTCGTGGACGCACGGAACTCATGACGCTCTAACAATCCATCATTGCTGCTATTGGAAGAATGTTGCGATTGCCAACCAAGATGAGACTAGATCGGATTTGAGTGTCAAAGTCTCTCGTTTGCAGGTGTTCGACGCCCCAAGTTTATTGTCCATTATGGATCGGATTGAACGAGGTGAGCAGCCATGACCTTGTTTAATGATGAACGACTTATGAATCCGGAACTTCTCGCCCGCGCGTTGACCGATGCGGGTTGGCGCTTGATGGGCAAGAGTAAATCTGGCAATGCGAGGTATGAAGACATTCAATTCGGGGCACGGCGTTGGATATTGGTGCCAGAGGATTTGCGGGTTCCAGGGGCGGCAGAATTGCTGTCTGACGCATGGCGGCAACTTGTAGAGCTTTCTCCTGGGTTGCTAGAGAGGATCTTGGACCAGGATTTCTCGGGTCTACATGACTCGGTTCGTTTTCGGAAGGAGACGGCTGCGCCGCGAGGCCTAATCTTGTGGCATGAGGGTGAGCAACTAGTGCGTGCCGCTCGTGAAACCTTGGCGGCCGGAGCCAAAGCGTTTTCTGGAAAGCGAGCGTATTTCGGCAATTCCAATAGTGGAATTGTACAGCGGTACCTCTCTGCTACATACATGGGACAGACTGGAATTGGTAGTTATGTTGTGACTGCCCTGACTCCGGTTCTCTCTTTGGGGGAGGGCTTGTCGAAGGGGTCTGCGGCTAGTCCTGTGCAAGGACGTGATGTGACTCTTTCGGTGGCTACTGCTCTAGGGGCGGCAGTCGAGGCTATTGATCATTATCAATCCACGAAGTCAGTTGCCGGTTTCCGTGAAGCCGTTTCTCGCGGGCTATCAGTTGAGTTGGCCAGGGGTCTGGTCGCTTTGGCGGAAAATGCGGAGGAAGCTTCGATCTCTGTGGATCTCGATAGACAGTGTATTCCCCTCGTGGGGAATGATGAACCTGTGGCCTTTGAATTCACCGCTGCCGACGTCCCCGCGCTTAAGCAGGCGGAGTTGACTCTCGCTCAGGATCCTGAGCCAGCCCTGCGACAGCAAGTCCGAGGCCGTGTGCACTTGCTGACCAAGGCTGAGGTTGATGGGCCAGGTGTCATTGGGATTGATACCGGGGCAGGCAAGTATCGAGTTCGACTGAATCCTGACGATTATGCGCGCGCGGTACGGGCACATGAAGTTGAGGCGACAGTAGTTGCAGAGGGTTTGCCTTCCAAAGAGGGGCACCTGGTCTGGCTATATCAAGGTCGAGTTATCGCTGTAGAGAATGCGTCAGAAACCCTCTTTTGAATAGCTCCTGCCCGCGGCGAGGCCGCGCCGGGTGTTCCCCTGAGAGCGGGAGCCCGGCGTAAGAGCTGATTCTCCGAGCGCGGCCGTTCGGGCCCCGTTCTCATCCCGACTTCTCGGAGGAGAACACCATGACCATCATTGCCACCGACACTACCCCGCGAGTCTGGCCTGCCTCCCTCAACTGCTACAACAACGAGGGCCTGGTCGGTCAATGGGTTGATTGCACGGACGCCGCTGACGTCACGCTGCACCAGCTCCACGCGGGCGCAGGCAGCCTGCCTGCCGGATGCGAAGAGATC
>CALHID010000323.1 GCA_938030835.1 uncultured Actinomyces sp.
GCTGGGTGCACACCGTCGCGAAATTGCTCGCAAGGCTGAAGCAGCAGCACTTGCTGCGACCCCGACTCACGATTTGAAGGGATTGCTGGCATGAGCGAAGAAATTAATCGTTTCGGTGCCGAGCAGCCCGCGGTCATCAAAACCCGTCAGGGTCTGTTCGGAGCTCCGGATCAAGGTGATACCACGGGCTTCTCGCAGCAAGTTACTGTTGCGCGTACTGCGCCCGCAGCGCTGCGCCCCTATGGTTCGTACTTCGATCAGATCGTTGACATCCTCGAGGAATTGATTGCCGCCGATGGACTGGCAGTTGCGGATGTTATTGAGAAGGTTGTTGTTGAACACGGCGAACTCAGCATCTTCATCCCGCGTGAGCACATCCGCCGCGTCGCGCGTTACCTGCGTGATGATCAGGATCTGCGTTTCGAGATGTGCCTGGGAACTAACGGCGTGAACTACCCCGAAGATCACGGCCGTGAGCTCCACGCGATCTACCCCTTCATGTCGATCACGCACAATCGCATGATCCGTCTGGAAGTGACCTGCCCGGATTCGGATCCGCACATTCCCTCGATCGTCGATATTTACCCGGCGAACGACTGGCAGGAACGCGAAACATGGGACCTCATGGGAATTGTTTTTGATGGGCATCCCTCGCTGACGCGAACCGCTATGCCTGATGACTGGGTAGGTCACCCGCAGCGTAAGGACTACCCCCTGGGTGGTATTCCCGTGGAATTCAAGGGTGCAGTCAACGCCCCTGCCGACACTCGGAGGTCGTACAACTAATGACTACTCCTTCACTTCACGCTGCAGCATCAAGTGCGGGCCTGGACATTGACGAAGTTCCCGAGGTCCTTGCCCAGGGCGGAGACTGGAACGACGTCATCGCTGAGATCGAGCGCATCAACCATGAGCGCGTCGTACTCAACATGGGTCCTGTTCACCCCTCAACCCACGGTGTTCTTCGCCTGATCCTTGAGCTGGATGGCGAAACCGTTCGCGAAACTCGCGTTGACACGGGCTACCTTCACACCGGTATCGAAAAGACCATGGAATACCGCACGTGGACCCAGGGCGTCACGCTGTGCACTCGTATGGACTACGTGGCTCCCTTCTTCCAAGAAGTGGGTTACTGCCTGGCCGTTGAGAAGCTCCTGGGTATCACGAATGATGTGCCGGAACGCGCAAACCTCATTCGTATCCTGATGATGGAACTCAACCGCATCGCCTCGCACATCGTTGCAATCGGTACCGGCGGTAACGAGCTTGGCGCGACGACCATGATGACCATTGCCTTCAGGGGGCGCGAAGAGATTCTGCGAATCTTCGAGCGCATTACCGGTCTGCGTATGAACCACGCATACATCCGTCCCGGTGGTGTGGTTCAGGACCTACCCAGCGGAATGGTCCCGTACATCCGCGAAAAGCTCCCGAAGGTACGAAACGATATCGGTGAGCTCCAGGACCTGGTTCTAGCAAACCCGATTTTCAAGCAGCGCTTCATTGGCGTTGGCTACATGCCGCTGTCGGCAATGATGGCTCTGGGCTTGACCGGTCCCTCCCTGCGAGCAGCCGGCTTGCCTCAAGATCTTCGTAAGGATCAGCCTTACTGCGGTTACGAGAATTTCGAATTCGACGTTCCCACCTATGACTCGAACGACGCCTACAACCGTGTTCGCGTGCGTTTCGATGAGTGCTACCAGTCGCTGCGTATTGTCGAGCAAGTCCTTCGCCGCTTGGAGGCAACTGAAGGCCAGCCCGTCATGGTTGCCGACCCGCATATCAAGTGGCCCGCACAGCTTTCAGTTGCAACGGACGGCCAGGGTAACTCCGCCGAACACATTGCGAAGGTCATGGGAACTTCAATGGAATCCCTGATCCACCACTTCAAGCTGGTCACCGAAGGATTTAGGGTCCCCGCCGGCCAGGTCTACCAGACCGTTGAGCACGCAAAGGGCATTTTGGGTGTCCACCTGGTTTCTGACGGTGGAACTCGCCCCTTCCGCGCGCACTTCCGCGACCCTTCATTCGCAAATCTGCAGTCTCTGGCCATGATGACGGAAGGCGGCCAGCTGGCTGATGTCGTTGTCTCACTGGCCACTATCGACCCCGTTCTGGGAGGCGTTGATCGATGAGCTATCCCGTGGAAACCTATGAGCGCCTTGCAGGTGAGGCACGCGAAATCATCGCGCGCTACCCCCAGGGCCACGCTCGTTCCGCACTGCTTCCCATGCTTCACCTAGTCCAGTCTGAAGACGGCTACGTGAGTGCAAACGGAATTGCACTGTGCGCTGAACTTCTGGGCATCACCCGTGCAGAAGTTTCGGCAGTTGCGACCTTCTACACCCAGTACAAGCGTCACCCCACGGGTGAATACCTCGTGGGTGTGTGCACCAATGCTCTGTGCGCTGTCATGGGCGGCGACGAGATCTGGGAGGCCGTCAGCGAAAAGGTTGGCGTCGGAACAGACGAAACCAACGAGGCCGGAACCATCACCCTTGAGCGCCTCGAATGCAATGCGGCCTGCGATTACGCCCCCGTTGTCATGGTGAACTGGGAGTTCTTCGACAACCAGACCCCCGAGTCCGCATGCGCTCTCATTGACGACATTGAGGCCGGTAAGCCCTTGCACCCCACTCGTGGAAGCGCAGTGCTGCCGACCTTCAAGGAAACCGAGCACGTCCTTGCTGGCTTCCTTGATGGACACGAAAACGAAGGCCCCAGCGCCGGCGAGGCCTCGACACTGGGACTAAGGATTGCCGAAGAACGCGGCTGGAGCGCTCCGGCTGACGTTCCCGCGGAAGAAGGAAAGGAGAAGGACGGTGAGTGAAACAACCGTGGCCCTGACCCCGATTCTGACCCGCGGATGGGGAAGCGATCGCTCGTGGACTTTGGAGTCCTACCTGAGCCGTGGCGGCTATGAGGGACTCAAGAAGGCCAACACCATGGAGCCCGCTGAGATCGTTGAGACCGTTAAGGCCTCTGGCTTGCGAGGCCGTGGTGGTGCTGGATTCCCCACGGGACTGAAGTGGTCCTTCCTTCCGCCCGATGATGGACTTCCTCGTTATCTGGTGGTGAATGCCGATGAATCGGAACCGGGAACCTGTAAGGATATCCCGACGATTATGGCGAATCCCCACGTGTTGATTGAGGGTATTGCGATCACCTCGCGCGCTATCAATTGCCACCACGCATTTGTCTACCTTCGCGGCGAAGTTGTTCACGTCTACCGCCGCCTGATGGCTGCAGTGAAGGAAGCAACCGAGGCCGGTCTGCTGGGTGATCTTCGTATCACCGCTCACGCGGGCGCAGGTGCGTACATCTGTGGTGAAGAAACTGCTCTTCTGGATTCTTTGGAAGGCTACCGAGGCCACCCGCGTCTGAAGCCCCCGTTCCCTGCTGTCGCAGGTTTGTATGCGCGTCCGACTGTTATTAATAACGTCGAGTCGATCAGCCAGGTGACGGGAATCTTCCAGCACTCCGCACAGTGGTACGCCTCGATGGGAACGGAAAAGTCCAAGGGACACGGTCTGTTCTCAATCTCAGGTCACGTGAAGAACCCGGGCCAATTCGAGGCTCCCTTCGGAATCACCATGCGTGAGCTCATCGAGCTTGCCGGCGGTATCCGCGAAGGACACCAGCTGAAGTTCTGGACTCCCGGTGGCTCTTCAACCCCGATCTTCACCGAAGCCGAACTGGACACGCCTTTGGATTACGAATCCGTTGGCGCTGCCGGTTCGATGCTGGGTACCCGAGCCCTGCAGGTCTTCGATGAAACGACCTCTGTGGTTCGCGTGATCACCCGCTGGATTGAGTTCTACCAGCACGAATCCTGCGGCAAGTGCACGCCCTGTCGCGAAGGAACCTACTGGCTTAAGCAGATCATGCTCCGCCTGGAAGCAGGTAAGGGCCAGGAAGGCGATATCGATCTGTTGGACGAGATCGCACACAACATTTTTGGCCGAAGCTTCTGTGCTCTGGGCGATGCGGCGGCAACCCCGATCATGTCGGGAATTAAGAAGTTCCGCGAAGAATTCGAGGCCGGGCTGACCACGCCCGCGCGCGAATTGTTCCCCTACGAGGCCTCGAGCAACTTTGCCAAGGGAGGAGTTCGATGAGCGAGAACCTAGTGAAGGTCACGATCGACGACGTCGAATTGGATGTTCCCGCAGGCACCCTGGTGATCCGTGCGGCCGAGCAGGCCGGAATTCGTATCCCGCGTTTCTGTGATCACCCGCTGCTTGAGCCCGTCGCTGCGTGCCGCCAGTGTCTTGTTGAGGTCGGAATGCCCGATCGTAACACCGGCGAGCTGCGTTTCATGCCCAAGCCACAGCCTTCGTGTGCTCAGACTGTCACCCCCGGTATGGTGGTCAAGACTCAGCACACCTCCGAGGTTGCCCGTCGCGCCCAGGAAGGCGTGATGGAATTCCTGCTGATCAACCACCCGCTTGATTGCCCAATCTGCGACAAGGGCGGCGAATGCCCCCTGCAGAACCAA
>CALHID010000324.1 GCA_938030835.1 uncultured Actinomyces sp.
GCGCCGGGCGGATGGGGGAGGCGCCGCTTACGCACCTGCTACGGCCCCGGCAATCCTACCCACGCCACCTCGGTGAACTTGTCTGGCTCTACCAACCCAGCCACCAGCCTCGGCCGAGGTGTGCACAGGAAGTGCCCGCGCAGACCGAAGAATCCCGCGCCCTTTCGCTCGAACTCAAACGCCGAGGCTTCGTTTTTATTGGCCCGGTAACCGCATTAGCCCTGATGAGCGCGATTGGGATCGCGAACACCGACATTATTGGCACGTGGAAACGGCCCTTGAATTAAAGGGGAGCGAGCTTCGTTGAGGTCGCTGCGGTCGAATAGGAACGGGTCTAGAGTGGAAATATGACTCCAGAGATTACTGATCCGAGGTTTAAAGCAATCGCAGAGGAAATCCGGAAAGACCCGGAAAATGCCTCATTTACAAAGCGCGGTATTGACCCGCTCTTCTTCGCTGGACCCGAATGCCGGATCATGATCGTCGGCCAAGCTCCCGGCCGCGTCGCCGAGGAAAGCGGCATCGTCTGGAACGACCGCAGCGGTGATCGACTGCGCGAATGGATGGGGATCGATCGCGATACCTTCTATAACTCGGGGAAACTGGCCATTGTTCCCATGGACTTCTACTTCCCGGGCACTGGAAAAAGCGGCGATCTGCCCCCGCGCAAAGACTTTGCGGATAAATGGCACCCGCGTCTGCTGGAGCTCATGCCTGACCTGAAGCTCACTATTCTGGTCGGCTCCTACGCGACAAAGCGCTATCTGCAGCTCAAATCTTCGGCCTCGCTCACGCAGGTCGTCAAGGACTACCGCGACTATCTGCCGGAGTATTTCCCGCTCGTGCACCCATCGCCTCGTAACCAAATCTGGATGAAGAAGAACCCCTGGTTTGACCAGACCGTCATTCCGGATCTGCAAGAGCTTGTCGCGCAGATTATGAAGTGACTTTCTAAGCGAGTTCTGTTTCCCCGAAGGCAGTGATGTCTTTGGGGAAATCTTTATCCACGATTGTTACTCCCACTCGCTTCCGTTCGTGCGCCAGCCAATGAAAGTCCAAACCACGGGGAGCGGGTAATTCAAAACCCACTGTGTCTGGGATGAATACGTCTGAGGTGAGTCGCTGTGATCGTCAGAAAGACCGTTCGCAGGCTGCACTGCCGGAACCTTAACGAAATGATCGCGTGCATAGGCGTCGAACAAACGTTGCTCACGCGGAGTGAAAGGCTCGGGCCGCGCTAAACGACGTAGATCGGCCCTGGCCTCGTCAAAGGAATTGAAACGCATGGGCCGGTAGGTGTTCGTTGTGGCGGTGACAGGAATACGGCCGAGGTAACGCAGGGCGCGCATGACCTCGGGGACTGTACTGGGGCGCTTCGCTTTGCGACCGAGGTAGGTCAAGAGCCTGGGATCCGATGATGGTGGAAGGCTATTCGGAACGACTACTGCGGCCTTGACTCGCGCTGCGGCGTCAAGCTTCGTGATGCGGCTGAGAATGTTGTCGCTCATTAGAGACCTTGAGGCAAAAGCGCAGTCGACGCTGTTTATCCCCAAACCGGCTTGGCTCCAGTTTTCGTCCCAAGCAAGGAGATGCGAGGTAATAGGAAGGTTTTCGGCAGCGGCGCGCTGGTCGAGGATTGCCAGCATGGCCTCGGCAAAATCGCACGCGTGGACGTGGTGGCCGGCCCTGGCAAGGGGAACGGCAAGAGTGCCCGTCGCGCAGCCCATATCCAAAATCGTGTTGCCGGGTGCGGGGGAGAGTAGATCCATGAGCCAGAGTTCATAGTCTTCGGTCGCGTAACGGGTAAAAGTCGCTGCCCGTTTGTTCCAGTAGTCTGCCGAGTCGCGGTTGATTGAAGCAGTGTGCGGACTGTGATCATGTGACATGAGTAGTGTCCTTTAGCGGTCTGGCGGCGTCTTTACCTGGTCACCATGATAGATGCGGGTGTGTACTCGGCGTGTTATTCCTAAGGTAAAAAGCGTGCAATAATTGTGCAATGACTAATCCCGCTGTGATCCCGAATTTCTCCAGTGACTATCAAGAAGGCGCACACCAAAAAGTATTGGACGCCTTGGTCGCCACCAATATGGAGCAATCAAGCGGTTACGGTACCGACCAGCACTGCGAACACGCGCGCGACCTGATCCGCGCGGCCTGCGAAGCTCCCAATGCAGACGTTCACTTCCTGGTCGGTGGAACCCAAACAAATGCCACGATCATTGACGCGATCTTGCTGCCCTGGCAGGGAGTCATTGCTCCCCACACCGGACACATCAACATGCACGAGGCCGGAATCGTTGAACGCGGCGGTCACAAGATCCTCGACATTCCCGCGAAAGAAGGCAAGATCACGGCCGCAAACGTCATTCGTGTGTGCGACGCGTGGGAAGGCGACGGTGCGCGCGACCATATGATCGCCCCGGCGCTGGTTTACATTTCCCAGCCCACTGAGTACGGGACCCTGTACTCGCTTCAAGAGCTCGAGGATATTTCCGCTGCTTGCCGCGAGCGTGGCTTGAAGCTTTTTGTCGATGGCGCTCGTTTGGCGTATTCGCTGGCTTCGCCGGCAAATGACGTCTCGATGGCTGACCTAGCGCGACTCTCTGATGTGTTTTACATCGGCGGTACCAAGTGCGGAACCCTTTTCGGCGAGGCTGTCGTCATCCCCGACGGTGGGTCGATCCGTCAATTCGTCACGCAGATGAAGCAACATGGTGCGCTGCTTGCGAAGGGCCGCCTCTTGGGTGTCCAGTTCGAGGCCCTGTTTGAGGATGACCTGTATTCGACGATTGGTCAGCCGGGCGTTGCCGCCACTAAGCGAATCCGCGAAGCTCTGATCCGCGCGGGCTATGTGGTCACCATGGATTCTCCGACGAACTTGACCTTTGTCGCCCTCGATCAGGCGGGACATGAGCGTTTGTCGCGGAAGGTCCGCTATGGCATTTGGGAGACACTGCCCGATGGCCGCCTGCTGGCGCGCTTCTGCACGTCGTGGGGAACTCCCGAAGAAGATGTGAAAGCATTCGAAGAGGCCCTTGCCTGAATAGGCATCGAATTACTGAGAAAAGACACGCCCCTGAGTGCGGGGCAGTGGAGGTATCACGAATCCGATGAGTACTCACGCTGATGCTAATTTCAGCTCTGCTGACTTCTCCGCACTTACGGCCTCGCGCCGCTCGATCCGCGCATACACAGCCCAGCAGATTCCACAGGACATCTTGGACGCGATCCTCGAGGACGCAACAACTGCCCCCAGCTGGTCCAATACCCGCGCCTTCCGCGTCGCATTGGCAACGGGGGAGCGCGCGGATCGCCTGCGCGAAGAATACGTGCGTCGTTTCAACCAAACCTTGGATATCCAGCACCACAAGCGCTTCGCGACGATCAAAACCGCACTCAAGCGCGAGCTTCCCGATGGTGATTTCCCCGTCTGGAAGCCCTACCCGAAGGAACTTCGAGCCCCTCAGGTCGAAGTCGCAAAGCTAGTCTACGGAGCATACGGCGTCGAGCGCCGCGACTATGAAGGCCGTGACAACGCGAACCGTCGAAATGTGTCTGCCTTCAACGCGCCCGTCATGGGCTTTGTCTTCGTCCACGAAAACATGCTCCCGTGGAGCGCAATGGACGCCGGCCTCATGCTGCAAACCCTGTTTCTTTCAGCAAAAGCCCACGGCGTCGACTCGTGCGCAATCGGTGTGCTCTCGGCTTGGCGCGGTCCGGTCGAGCAGGAGTTCGAGATTCCTCAGCACTACAAGCTCATCACTGGTTTCTGCTTGGGCTACGCAGACACCGAAGCCCCAATCAATCAGGTCAACGCACCCCGTCCGCCAATCCAGCTCCTCGAGGGGAAGTAAGCGTGCCCAAACAGTACCTCTCTGTCGCATTCGCTTACGTTGGCGTCGTTATTGGCGCGGGCCTTGCCAGCGGTCAAGACCTTCTGCAGTACTTCCTCTCTTTCGGAGCGAAGGGCTTGATCGGTATTGCTGTCCTTGGCGTCCTCAACATCGTCTTTGGTGTTGTGGCCCTGCAGCTTGGGTCCTACTACCGATCAGGCCACCACGACGAAGTCTTTGAACGCATCGCTCCGCCGCTGGTCCGTCGCATGATTGACGTCGTTCTGGTCTTTTCGGGCTTCGCGATGGGTTCCGTCATGCTCTCTGGCGCGGGAGCGAACCTAGAACAGCAGTTTGGAATCCCGGCCTGGGCGGGCAGCGCGATCTGTGCAGTTCTTGTTGTCGTGACTGCTTTCCTTGACTTTGATCGCATCATGAAAGTTATCGGGGTCTTCACCCCGATGATCATTGTTGCCATCAGCATCTTGACGGTCTACTCGCTGCTCCGCAACCATCCCGGAGTTGCACAGCTCAACGCTGCCGCGCAAAACGTCACCCCCGCACTTCCGAACCTGTGGCTCTCGACAATCAATTACTTCGCACTCTGCGTGGTCAACGGTGTCGCAATGGCTTTCGTTCTGGGAGGTTCGGTCCTACGCATTGATGTTGCGCGCAAGGCCGGTCGACTTGGTGGTGCGCTGATCGCCCTCGTTATCGCAGCCGACGCCGTGACGCTTTTCCTGAATATGGATCGCATCTGGGACGAGGGAGTTCCGACTTTGGAGATCGCCCGCGGCATTCACCCGGCCTTTGCGCTTCTGTATACGTTCATCATCTTCGCCCTGATCTACAACACGGTCTTTTCCCTGTTCTACTCGACCGCGCGCCGTTTCTCCGGGGGTTCAGATCAACGTATGCGAGTGATTCTGACAGGAGTGACCGCTTCGGGTTATGCAAACTCCCTGCTGGGCTTCAAGAAACTGGTCGGCGGGATGTATCCGATCATCGGTTACCTAGGTATCGCCCTTCTGCTGGTCCTTGCAATTGCGTGGCTACATCGCCGCGCCTCGGTAATCCGCGAAGAGAATCTGCGTCACAAGCTGATCCGTGTGCAAGTACGTAAGCATGCAGACGAGCTTGACTACACCGATGATGACCGCGCCGAAGCGCAGCGTCTTGCGCGAGCCTCCGTCGTTGATGGCGCAGCATTGCGCCGCGATGCCGATTCAATTGCCGAGCAGATCGTCGCTACCCAAGATGACGTTGCCACCTACGCGCTCACTCAGTTGCCCGTTGACGAGGACCTGGTCGCCGAGCAGATTGCCGAGGCCTTGCCGGATTCCACGGACAGCAAGTAGTTTCTCCATTCGAACGAACTCGTAGCTTTCTTTCTTCTTTTGTGATTCAGTCGACATAATTCTGCGGCCTAGTAGCTTACCCTGTACGGTGAAAATAGACCTTGGCCGTGATATTTATTGGCAATCGGAAGAAGACCATGACTAAGAAATACCTCTCGGTGGCTTTTGCGTATGTGGGAGTGATAGTCGGCGCAGGTTTGGCCAGCGGCCAAGATCTCCTGCAATATTTCCTTGCTTTTGGCGCCAAGGGTTTGATCGGAATCGTAGCCTTGGGTGTGCTGAACGTGATTTTCGGCGTCGTTGCCCTGCAGCTTGGCTCGTACTTCCGTTCAGATAATCACGACGAGGTCTTCGAACGCATCACTCATCCGGTGTTGCGTCGCGTCATTGATGTGGTGCTGATCTTCTCTGCCTTCACTATGGGCTTCGTGATGTTGGCGGGAGCTGGAGCGAACCTCCAGCAACAATTCGGAGTGCCCACATGGGCGGGCAGCTTACTGTGTGCCCTGCTTGTCATTCTTACGGCTTTCCTGGACTTCGACCGGATTATGAATGTGATCGGGGTGTTCACGCCCATCATTATGATTGCGATTGCCGTTTTAACCATCTACTCACT
>CALHID010000325.1 GCA_938030835.1 uncultured Actinomyces sp.
TGTCCTGCGCGGGCGCGTGTTTTTTGCTGAGTCAATCACGCACGGAGCCTTTCCGGGCGCGGTGATCGGTGTCGTGTGTGCATCCGTTTTCACCAGGGATCACAGCATTCTTGCCCTCTGCGTTTTCTTGGGCGCGCTGGGTTTGTGTTTGCCGCTGTCTGCGTTGATGAGCGCCCTGGCACGAATCCCAGGAGTCTCGGGCGGAGCCGCTGCCGGGGTCGTCTTGACCTTCAGTTTTGCCTTGGGCTATTTCCTTTCGAAATGGTTTGCCCCCTTACCCTTGCAGATTTCGAGTTTCCTCACGGGCTCAATCATGACCGTTACTCCGGTGGATATTGTGCTTGCAGGCATGGCATTGGTCTGCGCGCTATGTATTCTTGCCCTGCGCGGACGCCATATTCTCCTCTTGTCTTTCGACGCACAGGGCTACCGAGCAGCTTTCCGCTCTTCCCCCAGCGCCTTTGCGTTAACCGACGCGCTTATTTCCGCTCTTATCACGGTTTGTGTCATCGTTATGATTCCCGCGGAAGGAACTTTGCTTCCACTGGCTTTACTGGTTGCGCCAAGCGCCGGTTTGATGCGCTTCATTACCCGACCCGGAGTCTTGATGGTCGTTTCAGTGTTCGCTGCTCTTGCGATCTCGGCCTGCGGTTTCGGGATTTCTCTTGTTGCCGAGCTGTCCTCGGGTGGGTGCATTGCCTTGACTTCAGGACTTTTCTTCTGCGGGTGCGTGGCTTGGGAGGCTCTGGCCTCGAGGCCAAAAGCCGGCTCAACCCCAGCGCGGCGGCGCGTTATGCGCCAGAGAAATGAGGCATGAAAGCAACGCGTAAGTAGATAAAAGGGGCGCCGCAATGCGGCGCCCCTCAAGCCGTTAGACCAAGAAAGTCAGGCGAACCGACTCTTGATCAAACCGTAAGTTTCGGCGAGATTCACTTAATGAAGCCGAGCTCCTTGACGGTGTTGTATTCGTCCTGGAGAGCAGCAATGTTGTGATCGATGCCAGCGCGAGTTGCCTCAGAAACCTCGAGGCCCTCGACAACCTTCCACTCGCCACCGTCGGAGGTGACAGGGAAGCCGAAGCACAGGCCTGCGGGAACACCGTAGTGCTGGCCATCGGACATGATTGCAGCGGTGGTGAACTCTCCGGCGGGGGTTCCCAGTACCCAATCGTGCATGTGATCGATTGCGGCATTTGCGGCAGATGCAGCAGAGGATGCACCGCGTGCCTCAATGATCGCCGCACCGCGCTTGGCAACGGTCGGGCGGAAGTAATCTGCAAGCCATGCCTCGTCAACAAGCTCAGTTGCTGCCTTGCCTGCAACAGTTGCGTAGGAGACGTCGGGGTACTGATCTGCGGAGTGGTTGCCCCACACGACCAAGTTCTTCACGTCGGCAACAGCTGCACCGGTCTTGTGTGCCAGCTGCGAGATTGCACGGTTGTGATCCAGACGCATCATTGCGGTGAAGCGCGATGCGGGAACGTCACCGGCTGCGTGAGCTGCGATGGTTGCGTTGGTGTTTGCGGGGTTGCCAACAACCAGAACGCGCACGTCTTCAGCAGCGCCGTCATTGATGGCCTTGCCCTGAGGGCCGAAGATACCGGCGTTGGCCTCGAGGAGGTCAGCGCGCTCCATGCCCGCACGGCGAGGCATTGCGCCGACGAGGAAGGCGGCGTTGGTGCCCTGGAATGCAGCCTTGGGATCATCGTAGATATCCACGCCTGCGAGCAGCGGGAATGCACAGTCATCAAGCTCCATTGCGGTGCCCTCAGCGGCCTTCACGCCCTGGGGGATCTCCAGCAGGTTGAGCTTAACGGGAGTATCCGGACCGAACACGGCTCCCGAAGCGATGCGGAAAAGAAGGGCGTAACCGATGTTTCCGGCTGCACCGGTGACGGTGACAATACGAGGTTCTGCCATTGTGGGCACTCCTTCAGTTATTTCGTGCGGCTATCCTTCGCCGCAACGACCTGATGATCGTTACTCCTCAAGCCTATTGCCTCTAAGGGCTAATTCGCGGTGTCAGCAGTCCCAAGTGCGGTAGGAATCCACCATTTCTCCCTATGATCTCCATCACAGGCATTCTTTTAGCGATTCACAAACACCCAAGTCCCACGCAGCTGCAGGTGAGCAGACCTACTATGTCTAGGTGAGCGATCCTCAGACTTCAGCCCCAGACACTTTCGCTTCGCGCATCGGCCGCATGTGCACCGCACATAGAAGTGCACTTGCTGTTGCTGCAGCAATCGTCGGCACAATTGCCGGATCTGCAGCAGTCCTTTTCAATCTCATGATTGGCGCGTGGACCTGGGTCAGTACCGGTTACTGGGACTACACGCAGCACATCGGTCAGGCACACGGACATCTCGGCATTCCAGCCTGGATATTCCTCCTCATTGCTCCTGTGATCTCGGCTTTCATTTACGGACCGCTCATCTCGCGTTTTGCCCCTTCGGCAAAGGGACACGGGATTCCCGAGGTCATGCTGGCCGTCCAGCAAAAAGGGGGATATATCCCCGCAAAAGTCGCAGTCGTCAAACTGCTTGCTTCCGCCCTCACCATCGGAGGAGGCGGCTCTGCAGGGCGAGAGGGCCCGATCGTCCAGATTGGCGCATCTTTGGGGTCCTCTTTTGCCTCACTCCTGCATCTTCCCAAGGAACGAGTGATCCTTTTAGCAGCCTGTGGCAGCGGGGCTGGGATTGCGGCGACTTTCCACGCTCCCCTAGCCGGCGCTTTCTTTGCTTTGGAGGTCATCCTCACCCAATTCACTGCCGAGGCCTTTGGCTACGTTGTCGTGTCCTCTGTCCTTGCGTCATTGGTTACGCGGGCCGCCGTTGGAGATCACCCCCTCATTGATTTAGGTGGGTCTTTCCCCTTGCAGTCACTTCCCGATATCGGGTGGGTCGCCATCCTCGGTGTCATCGCGGGACTTGTCGGACTCGCTTTCTCAAAGTTCCTTTATCTCAGCGAGGACTGGATTGATGCCCTCTGGGCGCATATCCCCCTCCCCAACTGGTGCCGCGCAGGGGTCTTGAGTGTCGCACTCGGAGCCGCACTGATCGCTTTCCCCTACATGTATGGTTCGGGCTACCCAATCGAAATTTCCGCGATTTTTGGCTCGTATTCGATACCCTTCCTCGCTCTTCTACTAGTCGGAAGAATTCTCTACACCTCCTACACCATCGGTATCGGCGGCTCAGGTGGCGTTTTCGCCCCAACGCTCTTTATGGGAGCAATGACGGGGATGATCTTCGGTCAGCTCGTCTCACCGTGGGCAGTTTCTCAAAGCGCGATCTTCGGCGTCATTGGAATGGGAGCCGCCTTTGCAGGAGCAGCACGTGCACCGATGACCGCGGTTCTCATCATCGTCGAGATGACCGGCCAATACTCTTTGGTTTTACCAATGATGCTGGCTGTCATCATCGCCACCTTCACCTCACGGCTTTTCACCCGTTCAACGATCTACACAGAGAAGCTTCGCCGCCGAGGTGACGTCCTCCACGAGCCCGTCGACGACACCCTGCTTGGCCGCCGAAGCGCGCGTCAACTCATGACAAAGCCAAACCGAGTATTAACTGATGACATGACGCTTCTACAGGCGCAGGAGTATTTCCAAGCAGCATCTGTCCCATCTCTTCCTGTCATCGCCGCGACGGATCGCTATCGCGATCAGCCCCGTTACTTGGGGATGCTCACTGTAAACGAACTTGGTTCTTTCCTTTCACGAGGGCTTCCGCCACACACACAAATCTCTTCTCTTGCTCTAGACACATCTTCTTCATTACCTCAATCAGCCCGCCCCTCTCTGGTCCTTTCTCGAATGAG
>CALHID010000326.1 GCA_938030835.1 uncultured Actinomyces sp.
GCCTCTCCATCGATGCATTGATGGCCTCGGTCAAGGCGACGCATTCCGTTCTAGGGGGACCGGGGCGTTGGATCTTGGCACTGAGTTCCCACCACATCGCGGGCGCTCAGGTACTCATGCGCGCTGCTGCCACCGAAATTTCGCCCCAAATCGTCGATTGTTCCCATGGTTTCAATCCAAAGGATCTGCTTCCCGCGATTGCAGGGGCAACTTCCGATCCCTCTCTACCGGGCTACCTGTCACTCGTCCCCACCCAATTGGTTGATTGCCTGAACGCCGGCGACGAAGTCGTGAGCGCCTTGGCACGCCTCCACACCATCTTGATCGGTGGGACTCGCCTTGATCCCGCGCTGCGCCAACGCGCCGAGGATGCAGGACTCACCATCGTCGAGTCCTTTGGAATGACCGAAACCTGCGGCGGCTGCGTATACGACGGCGTTCCGCTTCCCGGAGTGATGGTCCGCACCCTCGATTGGGACGGCGCCACCCGTATCGCTATCGCCGGTCCCATCTTGCTGACGCGCTACCTTGTCGGCGATACCCCATTCCATGACGAGGCAGGCACCCGTTGGTTTATCAGCGGAGATACCGGAGTGATCGATGCCGGTGGACGCTTGAAGGTTCTGGGGCGCGCCGACGACATGATCATCTCCGGAGGACTGAACATTCCACCAATCCGAGTCGAGGACGCCCTAAAGAACGTCGCCGGCATCAAGGACGCATGGGCGCTGGGATTGGACGATGAAAAATGGGGACAGGCATTGTCCTGCCTTGTTGTCCCCGAGGACGCGCCTTCCTTCCCTCCCCCGCCTGAGTTTGTTGAGGAACAGGGGCATCGCATTCGCGAGGCCGTTTCTTCCCAGATCGGTCGCCCGCAGGCACCGCGTCGCGTGATCTTCGTTTCTTCGATTCCGCAGCTTTCTTCCGGTAAGGTCGATCGCATTGCCGCACGTAAGCTCGCTGAATCGCTCACCGGGGCAGAGTCTGAGTGGCGTCGATGAGCACTGAAAATAGGCGACAAGCAAGCCTGGGCGATTGGATTGAAGGTGCCAGGCTGCGCACCCTTCCTGCTGCTGCGGCCCCAGTCTTGGTTGGCGCCGCCGCGGCTTTCGCCTTGGGAGCTGTTCATCCAGAACGCTCAGTCCTTGCGCTTCTTGTCGCTCTATTGCTTCAAGTTGGCGTGAACTACTCCAACGACTACTCCGATGGCATACGCGGGACGGATGACCAGCGAAGCGGTCCCCAACGCCTAACGGGTTCTGGGCTTGCGCGGCCTCGTACTGTTTTAAAGGCGGCACTGGGGTGCTTCGCCGCAGCAGGCGTCCTTGGCTTGATCCTTGTTGCGATCAGTGGGACCTGGCCTCTGATCGCCGCAGGCATCGCTGCGGTCGCAGCGGCATGGTTCTACACGGGCGGCAAACACCCCTACGGCTATATGGGAATCGGCCTATCGGAACTCTTTGTCTTCGTTTTCTTCGGACTGATGGCGACTGTTGGAACGACATGGACGCATACCCCTTTGGCACCTTGGTGGCTGTGGCTCATGGCCTCATGCTTGGGTCTACTGTCGGTGGCAATGCTCATGGTCAACAACATTCGCGACATTCCTACCGATAGCGTTACCGGGAAAAAGACCCTGGCCGTTCGCTTGGGACAGCGAGCTTCTCGCCTCCTCTTTTCCCTGTGTCTATTGGCCCCGATCTCCGTCTTCTTTGCGCTTCCCGCAGCGATCGGCACCCATGTCATCATCTGCATTTTGGCGTCACTTGCGTGGATTCTGGCAATCTTCCAGCCGGTCTACTTGGTGTTGAGCGGGGTGAAGGGAAAGGACCTCATCATTGTCCTCAAGCACACCGGCTTTTTAACCTTGGGGTGGGCGCTCTTCGTTAGTGCGCTCTTGGTCTCAAGTACATTTGCCTGAGCAACTGCTCTAAACTCAAACCATGGTACGCATTCTGTTCATCGTCGCATGGTTCGCCGCATCGATTTACGCAATTTCAGATTGGGCAACAACGCCAGCCGACAGAATGCCTATGAAGCTTTCTCGGATGACTTGGCTGGTCATCTTGGTCGTGACAGTCCCATTCGTTTCTCTTGGGGCAATTGCGTGGATCGTCCTCAAGATGGTCGCAAATGCCGAGGACCGTCAGGCACAGTCTGCTCCCAAAGCTCCAACCGCCCCGGACGATGATCCCGAATTCCTCTTCCGTTTAGAGCGTGATCTTCAGATGAAGCGCAAGCGCGAAGAAGAGCGGAAGAACAAAGAAAACCCCTCCACCACTGAAGATGAAGGGGATGAGCCCGAAGAGGGGCAAAGGAAGAACTAGCGCTTGAGCTGAGCTTCAGAAACCCCGGGAACCATATCCGAGGCCTTGGACAGCAGGTGTGCAGCCGGCTCGTTGTAGGTCATTCCAACTAGCACGTCATCGTCAAAAATGAGCGAGGTTAGTGAAGCAAGGGAACACTGCCGTGACAGCGGTGAGTGTCCCAAGGGCTGGTGACGAATCAAACGCTGAAGCGAAACAATGGGCATTTGGTGCGAAACCAGCAGCGCTTCATGACCGCGCGCCTCACGCAATGCACGCGCAACCGCACGGGTCATGCGTTGGGCAGCATGGGCATAGGACTCTCCCCATGAGGGGCGCAAAGGGTTCACGTAGTAACGCCAGTATTCGGGGCGTGCAAGAACCCACGGATTCGCGTTGACCGCTACACCCTCAAAAACCGACTCTGCCTCAATGAGGTTGTGATCATGTTCGATCTCAAGCTCGTAGGCGAGTGCGGTCGGCGCTGCGCTCATCTGGGCACGCAACAGGGGCGAGGCAACGACGTGGGTAATATCAGCGCCACTATCGACGAAATATTCAGCGACGGCCTCGGCCATCTCAATACCGAGGTCGGTTAAGCCATAACCGGGAAGGCGGCCGTACAAAATACCATCGGGATTATCAACTTCACCGTGGCGCATCACGTGAATAACAGTCTTCATGACAGTGCCTTTCTGGAGGTACCACTGCGCTGAGGCAATACTGCGATGTATTCAGCGCATGCGTTGCGGGAGATATGCCGAAGGGCCCCACCAGTGGAGGGACCCTTCAAGAAGATCACTTCTTGTTGCGACGCTGGTGACGCGTCTTGCGCAGCAGCTTGCGGTGCTTCTTCTTCGCCATGCGCTTGCGGCGCTTCTTAATGACGGAGCCCATGGGGTTCCTCCCTCGAGTGTGTAGGTGCGGCAGAGGTGACTACCGCCTGACGTCAGGTGCCAAAAGGCACAGCAGGTTTATATTACCCGTTAATCCCCGCAACGCGTTCATCGATGTGATCAGTCAGACCGGCGCGGATCAGCTGGCCGACCGCAGACTCGGGAACTCGGAAGCTCTTACCGACGCGAATCGCCGGCATCTCTCCGCTGTGAATCAAACGATAAACAGTCATCTTCGAGACGCGCATAATATCCGCCACCTCAGATACCGTCATAAAACGCGGGGCAGAGTGCTGATCCATTGATGACTCCCAGACGTGCAAAGATTAATTCCGTCTCATGATACTGGAAAGATCCCCCCATTTGGCAACTTTCACCACTTCAACTTTCTTCAATCACTACTGTCCCCTGTGTCACGTTATTCACATACGTTTCAGCCAATAGACTTTTAGGGCATTAGGATGAAGCTTGCGAGTGATTCTGGAGGTGACATGGCTCGTAGAAATCGGCGCCCTAGCACGCCTGGTCGGGCATCCGATCAGCATTCCACTGCGTCGCATCGTCGCGCACTCGCTCACTCAAGCCGAGGCTACGGACCGACAGGCATCCCCGAAGATCGACCTTCACCTACCGTTGTCTATCCCGCCGGAGTCAAGCCCTACCTCCTTGAGGATTCCGGACTTCTCACTCGCTTCCGCGTCTGGTTTGCACACGAAGCTCGTTTTTCACCCGCACGACTGGTGCTCATCGTCTTCGTTATGCTCATTGCATTCATCACCTGTCTTCTTGCCCTTCCGATTTCAACAGCATCCGATGAACGCGCGCCTTTCGTCGACATCCTCTTCACTGCGATCTCCGCGGTCTGCGTGACCGGACTGACCGTTGTTGATACCGCGACGTATTGGTCAGTTTTTGGCCAAACCGTCATTGCTATGGGCATCTTTATCGGTGGCCTAGGTGTCGTTACTCTGGCAACCATTTTGAGCTACGCAGTTTCTCGGCAGCTGGGGCTGACACAGCGAATGCTGGCAACTGTAGAGACGAAATCCAGCGGTATGGGGCGGCTGACCGCTCTACTGAAAGCGGTTATCGGAACCTCATTGACCGCTCAGATTTTGCTCACAATTGCCTTCGTTCCCCGCTTCCTCACCCTTGGCCATGAGACCGTATGGGAATCGCTCTTCCATGCGGCTTTCATGGCAATCTCGGTGTTCAATAATGGCGGTTTCGTGATCTTGAGCGGCGGTTTGGTCCCCTACCACACGGACTGGTGGATGCTCAGTCCCATTATTCTGGGAACCTTCGTCGGGGCGATCGGCTTTCCTGTTATCTCCGACCTCTCACAGCACTGGCGCACTCCCTCCAGATGGGCCCTGCATACAAAACTCACACTTTCGACATACATTCTTCTGGTTTTCTTTGGCACCATCGCTTTTGCCTTCACCGAATGGACGAATTCGGCAACCCTTGGTGATCTTGATATTTCCTCGCGACTGTTGAACTCCCTCTTGGCTGGGGTCAATACCCGCTCCTCGGGCCTGTCCTCTTTGGACGTGGCGAATATGCGCCCCCAGACCCACTTCATTCAAGACATCATGATGATGATCGGTGGCGGTTCCGTATCAACTGCAGGTGGTATCAAGGTCACGACCTTCGCCGTTCTTTTGTTAGCTGCTGCTGCCGAAGCCCGAGGCGACCGCGACATCGAGATCTTCAGCCGACGTATCCCCCACTCCGTGCTTCGCTTGGCCGTTGCAGTGACCCTCTTGGGATCACTTTTGGTTGCTCTTTCGACCGTGGTTTTGCTGACTCTGACCGGCTACAGTCTTGATGTCGTTCTTTTTGAATCGATTTCCGCATTCGCGACGGTTGGGCTTTCAACGGGCATTACTCCCGATCTCCCAGCACTTGCAAAATATGTTCTTGCAGCCCTGATGTTTGCGGGACGTACTGGAACCATGACCCTCGCGGCTGCGCTCGCTCTGCGCGATCGGCCTCGAGCAATTCGCCAACCAGCCGAGTCTCCGCTGATCGGCTAAGAGCCGCGTCGCCCCACGAGCAAAAGCCCTCACTCGTGGGAGAATACGACTATGGCAGAAGAAAAGACCCTTGCATCGGGAACCCTGGTCATCGGATTGGGACGTTTCGGTTCCGCCGTTGCCTTCACTCTGGACAAGCTCGGCTACGAAGTGCTGGCAGTTGAAAAAGACAGCCGCCGCGTCCAGCAGTTCTCGGGGCGTATTCCCGTTGTCGAGGCCGATGCCTCCTCCATGGAAGCACTGAACCAGTTGGGGGCCAGGGATTTCTACTCCGCGGTCGTGGGGATTGGTTCCTCCTTGGAAGCCTCGGTGCTGATCACTGCAAACCTTGTCGACATTGGAATGACAAATATTTGGGCGAAGGCCATCTCGCGCGAGCACAGTCGTATTCTTCGACGCATCGGCGCCCAGCACGTTGTTGCTCCCGAATTCGATGCCGGTCAGCGTACGGCCCACCTCGTTGGTGGACGCATGATCGACTACATCGAAATGGACAAGGACGGCTTTGCCATCATGAAGCTCCGTCCGCCGAAAGAAGTGTGCGGTTTTACCCTCAGTGAGCTCGATCTTCGAGGCCGTTACGGCGTGAACGTTTTGGGGATCCTTCGTCCGGGTACGCCCTTTGAATACGCCGACGCGACGACTCGAATTAACCGCGAAGACACCATTGTGGTTTCAGGAGACACGCGACTTTTGGAGTATTTCGCAAACCGGCCCTAAGCGGCGGCTTCACTTTTCGTATTCTGCGCATGCACCGTGTTGTGGAATTGCATGGATGGGAATTCGATCTGCGAACAAGGCCAAACTGGACGCAGATGCCGGTGGCGTGATTTAGCGTAGGGACATGGCGAAAGAAAAAAATGTGTACCGCTGCAGTGAATGCGGTTGGACCTCACCGAAATGGGTTGGCCAATGCAGAGAGTGCCACCAATGGAACTCCATGGAAGAGTCCGGCCCCTCTGCTTCCGTTCCGGGTGCCGCTGTCGCACTCACGCCTCGTCAGCCTGCTCAGCCCATCAATGACATCAGTGCTGAGCGCGCGCGCTCCAAGCCGACGGGAATCGGTGAGTTCGACCGTGTTCTCGGTGGGGGTATTGTTCCCGGGGCTGTGATCCTTCTTGCCGGTGAACCTGGGGTTGGAAAGTCCACTCTGCTCAATAAAATTGCCCCAGACCTGCAGCTAGAAACAGGAGAGATTTCTGAAAGTCTTGGCCGCGGCCGTCATACGACGAGGGCTGTCAGCTTTTACAATCTAAACGGTGGGAAGATTGCCGACACACCAGGATTTTCGTCTTTGGATTACGAGGTGACTACAGCTGAAGATCTCAATCAAGCTTTTCCGGAGATAGCTGAGGTCAGCCAGTCCTGTAAATTTCGTACTTGCACTCATACCCACGAGCCAGCTTGTGCCGTTAAGCCAGCAGTCGAGTCCGGCCAGATAGCGTCATTCCGCTTTGATAATTACCTGCAGTTTCTCAGCGAGATTGAAAATCGTCGGGAAACCTATAAAAAAGTTGCCAAAAAAAATTCTAAATAAGGAGAAGAACTATGACTTCATTCAAAATTGCCCCTTCAATCTTAAGTGCGGACTATGCTAATTTTGAATCAGAACTAAAAAAGTTAGAAGCAACAGGCGCTGAGTATGCCCATATTGATATTATGGATGGTCATTTTGTACCCAATATCAGCTTTGGGGCTGGGGTTGTTGCCAGTATGCGTCCTCACAGCAAGCTAGTCTTTGACTGTCATCTGATGGTTTCCAATCCTGAGCACCATATCGAAGAATTCGCTCGTGCTGGTGCAGATATCATCAGCATCCATGCCGAAGCGACGCCACATATCCACGGAGCGCTGCAGAAGATTCGGGCAGCGGGAGTCAAGCCTAGTGTTGTGATTAATCCGGGAACACCAGTCGAAGCAGTCAAAAATGTTTTGAATTTGGTCGATCAAGTCCTTGTGATGACAGTTAATCCAGGTTTTGGCGGTCAGGCCTTTCTGCCAGAAACCATGGATAAGATCCGTGAGCTGGTCGTTCTCCGTGAAGTCAATCAGCTGAATTTTGATATTGAAGTGGATGGCGGTATTGACGATAAGACCATTGGGATTGCTAAAGAAGCTGGTGCCAATGTCTTCGTAGCAGGCAGCTATGTCTTCAAAGGTGATGTCAATCATCAAGTTCAGACCTTACGGGATGCCCTGCATGACTA
>CALHID010000327.1 GCA_938030835.1 uncultured Actinomyces sp.
TTGGCGATCGCCGTGTTGATACGCAGGTTCTCGTATTCAACGGTGACCTCGCTGATCGTCCGTGCCAGCAGACGTGCCGTCTTCTTATCCATCGGCTCATCGCTAACGGTGACCTCACCCGTCTCTTCATCAAGGACATTTCGCCACAAGCGCTGAAGGAAGCGCTGCGAGCCGACGACTGCACGCGTATCCCACGGACGCGAAACATCCAGGGGTCCCATGCTCATTTCGTAGACGCGGAAGACATCCGCACCATAGGCGTCGTACATCTCGTCAGGCGTGACGATATTCTTGAGCGACTTGCCCATCTTGCCGTATTCGCGATTGACGGGCTGTCCCTTCCAGGTGAAGCCACTTGTCTCATCGCCTTCGACCTCGTCAGCCGGGACGTACTGTCCGCGCGCATCGGTGTACGCGTAAGCCTGCACATAACCCTGGTTAAAGAGCTTGTGGTAGGGCTCGCTATCGGGAACGAATCCCAGATCGAAGAGAACTTTTTGCCAGAAGCGTGCATAGAGCAGGTGAAGCACAGCGTGCTCGACACCGCCAATGTAAAGGTCGGTGCCACCACTGATCTTGTCCTCACGCGGCCCCATCCAATAGCTCAGATTTTCTGCACCGGCGAAGGTCGTGGGGTTACTCGGATCGGTATAGCGCATTTCGTACCAGCACGAACCTGCCCACTGAGGCATGGTGTTCGTCTCGCGGCGGTACTTCTTGGGGCCATCACCCAAGTCAAGGGTGACATTGACCCATTCCTGAGCGCGTCCCAGAGGCGCCTCGGGTTCGCTATCAGCATCGTCGGGGTCGAAGGTACGCGGTGAATAATCACTGATTTCAGGAAGCTCGATGGGGAGCATATCTTCGGGAAGTGCGTGCGCAACACCATCCTCATCCCACACGATCGGGAAAGGCTCGCCCCAGTAACGCTGACGGCTAAAGAGCCAGTCACGCAGGCGATAGGTGGTTGCGGCGCGCCCCAGTCCCTTGGATTCCAGCCACTGTGTCATCGCTGCCTTTGCAGCATCCTTATCGAGGCCATTGAGGCTGATTTCCTCATTGGCTGAGTCGACAGCAACACCGTCTCCGGTGTAGGCGCTCTCAGTGAGATCGTGGGCCGTGGGATCTTCAGCATCACCGATCGTACGAATGATGTCCAGATGGAAACGACGCGCAAACTCCCAGTCACGATCGTCGTGCGCAGGAACCGCCATGATGGCACCGGTTCCGTAATCCATCAACACGTAGTCAGCAATAAAGACGGGGATACGCTTCTGGTTCACGGGGTTAATTGCCCACAACCCAGTGAAGACACCGGTCTTCTCTCCCGCGTCCTCTGCGCGCTGCTCCGGGGTCTTCGCGGCAGCCTGTGCACGGTAAGCTGCGACTGCTTCTGCAGGAGTTGCATAGCCTGCACTCCATTCAGGGCGAGTTCCCTGCGGCCAGGATGCCGGAAGTTTGAGCGCAGCTTGGTCCGAGGAAGAACCGGGAGTGGTTCCGCCAGGTAGGGGATGCTCGGGAGACCAGACCACGAAGGTCGCTCCAAAGAGTGTATCGGGACGTGTCGTGTAAACGGTGAACTCGCTATCTGACACGCCATCACCAACGGCGCGGAAATCGACCTCTGCACCATGAGAGCGGCCGATCCAATTGCGCTGCATCGTGCGCACCTTTTCAGGCCAATCAATGGTGTCCAAGTCTTCGATCAGGCGATCGCCGTAAGCAGTGATACGCATCATCCACTGACGCAATGAACGCTTGAAGACCGGGTAGT
>CALHID010000328.1 GCA_938030835.1 uncultured Actinomyces sp.
GTTTCGGGACCGGTGCCGCTGCCGCCAGCCCAGGCGTGCACATGCTCATGGGCGGGAGGCCCTGTAAAACACACTGTTTCCGGGTTTTGCCCGAGCATGAGAGCGCGCAAGGTATCGTCTTTCCCATTGAAACGCACCATCCCCACCCCGGTGTTGAGGGCAGCACGCACGCTCATCAGGGCAGCACCGGGATAATCGCGACTTCCCGTGAGCATACCAAGCACACCGCGATTGTACTTATGCGAGGATACCGAAGGCTTTTCAAGCAGATCCCGATAGTCTTCGCGTTCCATAACGCGCAGCATCGGCTTATGCCCCTTGAGGGCTTCGGGAATCCCTAAATCGTAGAGTTTAATAGTTCCGCAGTGCTCCGAAATATGGGTTCCTGCCGGTAGTTTACGTCCGATAAAGGTAACCGTTCGCTCAGCCGCGAGTGAGGGTTCGTGCAGAGTACCGCGTTCGCTATCGAGCCCGGTCGGGGCATCACAGGCGAGCACTGGGGGTAATTTACCGTCCAACTGTACGGCACGGAGTTTAGCCAGATACTCCCCCGCTTCCCCACGTGCTGCTCCCTTCGCGCCGGTTCCCAAAATACCGTCAATAATCAGGGAGTAGGAGGCAATATCGCGCAGACTTTGGGCGGTGTCAAGCACGCGGGTTCCTTCACCGCTTTCGCGGGCGAGCAGCTCCAGGTTATTACCGGTTGGGTCGAAGAGAACGGCCTCAATGCGGTACCCCTGCTGATGCAGCCGGGTGCCTGCATTGTCGCCCGGACCGCCACCACCCCCAACGGCGACACTGAGACCCACATTTATCAGATCGATAACGAGGAAATTCCGCACGTTGCGGCGGCGATATCTCCGCTCACTCCTAACCCCGCCGTCTTCGACGGACCTCCCGTGCTACCGACGGCCATCGTGTACGCCGCACAGCAGGGCACGACCGAACAGACGGCCCAGCTTCTCGAGAACTATTCCTCCTACGGACCCTCAGATTCCGCCTTCGCGCAGGCTCTCGTGGCCCAACGCTGGGCATACACGACCTGGATCAGGGAAGAGCGCACGAAGAAGGGCTCCTTTGTTCCGACCTCTCCACCTTCATCACGCCAGCCGCCGCCTACAGGGTCGAGGCCCCACTTTTCGCACCCAGCACCGGACCTCACATCCCCATCCACCCCATCTACAACACGCAGCTGTGGGCGCTCATCACGTATTTCTTCGCCCTGTCACCCGAGAGGAGCCTGCCATGACTTACCGCGTTCTCGAATGGAATTACGAGGAAGTTAATTCGATCATTGCGAAGCTCAGCAACGCCTGCCTGGAACTCAGGAATACGCCAGCCCTCAGTACGGCCGACACGGGCAGCACACACCATGCAACGCTGAGCAACCACGTCACGGCCCTGAACTCAACACTCAGCCACATGGCGTGGATCCTGAACGGCATCTACTTGGGCCTGGCGGCCGCAACGGAGGACTTCAAGTGCACGGACGACGCGGCCGCGGACGTCATGCGCGAGATCCAACGTTACAACGACGAATACAACCACAAGTACACGCCCCCTCTTCCACCGGGGAACACACAGATCACAGCCGTGAATCCCTCATCAAGCTGATCTCGCCCCCCGGTACACAGCAAGCCACAATTCATTTCTGAGCACACACCATGATTGCGATAGCGGGACTAATTCTCATCGGTCCTTTTGGCCTGTACTCGTGGTACGCACAGACCTACACCGACTCATCAAGCGCCTCGCTATGGAGACGCATGTCAACCTCCCCTCAGGCGTTGGGGAAGAGCAGAACTCTCATCAAACCACTCCTTAGCCTGCTATTCACTCTCATGGGAGTAGGAATGCTGTTAGACAAAATTGGCTTCCCTCCGCGCATATTCTTAATTCCCACCGCTCTTGGATTCCTGTGCCTCCCACTCGCCATTCTCTGCTTATTCCCATTTCGCGCCCCACGCTTCGTCAATATGGAATATCAGTACATGAAGCGCCACGGCATGCTGGACGAGAACGGTGATCCCATCGACGTCGACGAAGAAGGATCCAACTCAC
>CALHID010000329.1 GCA_938030835.1 uncultured Actinomyces sp.
GCGCGGGGGGATCCAAGGGACCCCCCGCGCGCGCGTTAAGGAAACCTTGATCTACCAGGGAAAACGCAGCCGTCGCAGCCTCGTCTCGAGGAGTGATGGAGGTCTCAAAATTGGGCTTGGCCCCATTGGCCCCATTTTTTGTGTGTTCTGCGATTTCTGAACCGAGCGTGCCCGCTTCGCGGGCAAGCTGATCTACTCCCTTTGGGGATGTGCTCGGGGAAGGGGAAAGAGAGTGGGTGGGTGCGGTCATGATGCGACCGCCTTAGAGGCCGATGTTTCAACCCGGTTGTTATCCAACCAGGTCTTGAGGTCGTCGAGGCGGTACAGAGTCCGGCTATGGACTGCACCGACACGGACAAATGCCGGGCCAATACCCAGAGTCCTCCAGTTCGCAAGCGTGCGAGGACTGACACCGAGCATGGTAGCGGCTTCGTTTGCCGAGACGGAAAGAGCAGATGCAGTAGTTTTGAGCGCCTGAGTAGGCATAGTTCACCTCTTGGGTGAACATCGCCAGAACGGTCTTACGCTTCGCTATAAGGCTGCCATATCAGTTCATCATGCTTCTGTGCCTGCCCGTCCGCTGAGTTCCGTCCTGCAATATTCGACGGCTGCTTGGATTTCGTCTTACAACGGTGGCTGGGACACCTTGGCGCTGTGTTATTTGGTTGTGCGCCAATCCTAACACCCATGTCAAGTCCACGCACCTCCAGGGGCTGATATGCTCTGCTACTGTTGACTTGAACCAACGACGGAAAGGGCCACTTATGGGACGAATCGCCCTCAAACCAGGCGAGCACATGGCAGGTCAGACGAAGCCGGAAAGGCAGGCTAACGGCTCCTACTTTGGGCGCTTCTCGCTCAAGCGCATGGATGGCAAGACCGTCCGCCTGAAGGTCACGGCCCCAACGGTGGGCGAGTGGCGCACGAAAGCTCTGGCGGCAGCTGAGGAAGCACTCCGGGCAGCGGGAACGGAAGGTTCGTGGAAACCGACCTCGCAGATGAGCGAGTACATCAAGAAGGTGTCCGTGCCCGCCGTTCAAGCGAGCGCTTTGAGAGAGAACTCAAAGACGAAGTACCTCCACCTCCTCGACATCCTCTCCGACCGCTTCAAGGGTTACACGATCCACGACGCTGTGCGGTTCAGAAGGCTGGAAACAG
The DNA here is from genome assembly GCA_938030835.1 of uncultured Actinomyces sp. Taxonomy (GTDB): domain Bacteria; phylum Actinomycetota; class Actinomycetes; order Actinomycetales; family Actinomycetaceae; genus Pauljensenia. The sequence continues at coordinate 1,159 of CALHID010000329.1, forward strand.
TCCTTGTCGACATCGCACACGAGCGCGGAGCAGAGACGGGGAGAAACACTCGCAATGTGCTGAGCAAGTGGGTCGTGCAGCAACTCATCCGTGATGAGGTCATCCCAGCGAACCCCCTCGCAGGCATGAGGATTGACCTCGGGAACGAGAAGAAGAAGGCGAAGAGTGCCGGAGGTCAGGCTCTGACGGACGCGGAGTACGAGCGAGCGTTGGAGTACTTGCTCGGGCTGGACGTGGAGGACGCGCGAGCACCGAAGCAGGGCAAGTACACCCTCGCTGATCGGATCGAGTTCCGTCGAACAACCGTCGAACTCACGCTCCTCCAGGCTGTCACCGGCTTCAGGATCGGCGAGGCCCTCAGCCTCAGGCTCGATGAGGTCGACGACGACGGCCAGAAGATGACCGTGAGCGTGCCCGCTGAACGCTCGAAAACCCACCGGGGGCGCACTGTGCCTGTGCTCGATCAGAGAGTTGCAGACAGGCTCAGGGTGCGTCTCAAGCGTCGTCAGAAGGGAACGCTTGTCTTCCCTGCGCCAGCAGTCCCCGACAGCCCCTGGGATCAGTCGAACGCTCAGAAGGCGGTGAAGAAGCTCCTCGGTGAGGTCTCGGAGGCGTGTTCGATCCCCTTGCTCAGCGAGGTCTCCTCGCACGTGTGGAGGGCGACGCTCAACACGAGAGCGATGAACGCTGGCGTGCCAGCAGAAATCCGAGCCGCATACTTTGGGCACACGGCCAAGATCAACGAACTCGCCTATACCGACGTGCGCGACACTTCGACGCTCGTTCAGGCACTCGGGCGATGAGAGGGGGCCAGAAAAGGGGCCAATTATTCGGTGATACAGGTGTGGTACTGCGCGTGACTCCGGGGAGCTGATGGGGGCATTTTCCGTTGGTATCACGCGAAAAGATTGGCATGATACTCCGGGAAACAGAAACGATGGCGTTTACTGAATAGGTCGTGGGTTCGATTCCCACAGGCGGCTCAGATATGCCCACCCGGTTTCGGGTGGGCATTTTGTATGCGT
>CALHID010000330.1 GCA_938030835.1 uncultured Actinomyces sp.
GAACAACAACTTGAGAGCTCGTCGCGCTGCATTAAATCATGACCACGGTAGCTCACTCCAAGATTGAGAGCAGTGCGGTGAAAATCAACAGGAACTTTCCCGTTATGGAAGGCACGAGCTACAACATGTACCTCTGTAAACCCCAATGAGACAACAGCTGCAAGCGCTGATGCCGCCGTTGCTCCAGAACCAATAATGACCGCTCTTCCGTGGCTGTCTAGGCCCGAGCGACTTCTACTAAGCTCAATCGCCCGGCTCATTCCGTAAACATCAGTATTGAAGCCGGTCTTTAAGCTTCCAGTAGGGATAAGAGTATTGACCGAATTAAGAGCTTCACCTTGAGGATCGACGACATCAAGAAGCGGTATTACTGCCTTCTTGCACGGCATCGTAATAGAGACACCAACGCATTCATCATCAATCGAAGAAATCCACTGAGGTAAGGACTCTGCGGTGACTTCATGCTTCAGATAGGTCCATCCGCTCAGCCCTGCGCAATCCCACAAGCAGCGATGGATCAGCGGGGACAACGAATGCTCAATGGGTGATCCAATAACGCACGCCCAAGGCATCAGCACTTCCCCTGATGGGTTGAACAATACTCCTCAAGACGCTTCGTATTCTGGGTTTGCTCATCATGGGTCGCGGCAAAGAGAGTTTCACCAGAATCCAGATCAACAGTCACAAAGTACAGCCAATTTCCCTCAGTGGGGTGAATAGCCGCATTAATGGCCTCGCTAGACGGCTGAGAAATAGGTGATGGGGGAAGCCCTGGATTTCGATATGTGTTATATGGATTGTCAGCTGCAAGGTCTTCAGCAGTGGGAATACCACCGGTTTTCCCAACTCCATAAAGAACAGTCGAATCCATTTGCAAAAGACCACGGGTCTCACCATTCGTATCGGCAAGGCGGTTGTCGATAACCCGCGAGACCATCGGTAGGTATTCGGGATTTCGAACCTCACGCTCAAGAATCGATGCTTTTGTGAGGACCTTCTCCCGATCTGCTGCGGACACACCGAGGTCGTCAAGCTGCTTCTTAGTTGCAGCCACCATTTGAGTAATTAATGACTCAGCGGTCTCTCCCTCTGCGAGCTCATAGGACCCGGGTGCAAGCCATCCTTCCACATTCCCATTTGCTTCGGCGGGCAACCCAATAGTCGTTGCATCCGCCATCGCAGTTTTTACCTGGTCAAGTGGAATATCGGTCACCAGCGCAATCTGTTCGGCAACCTGATCCTTCGTTTGTCCGGGGGTAACAGTCACCGTATTATCCATACGATTCGCATCATCAAGGAGCGCAGCGATTGCACCCGAGGCGCTCATCTCTTTCTTCAAGGTGTAGCTACCTGGACGAATACCGACAGCAGCCTTATTAGCCTCAAACGCACGAATAAAAGCTGATAGCGACTTAACGACACCGGCATCGACAAGTCGTTGTCCAATCTGCTGGCCCGATTCACCGTCATAAATTGTGACGACAACTTGACCATTTCCTGGACCCGGGAAATCATCAGCCGCTGTACTTGACGAGGAGGAGCCTCGAAGTTGCGTGTAAGCAAGATAAATTCCACCAGCACAGAGCGTGAGGGTCAGGAGAAGAACAATGAATGTACGAATTGAACGACGGCGCCTGCGCTTGCGAACTGCACGCCGTTCTTGCGCAAGACGCCTGCTCCGCATTCCAGTCGTCTCGGACGCTGTCTCTTCATGCGCTAGACGTCGAGTACGTCGCGTTGGAAGGCCTGCGGGCACAGCGGTTTCTGGAGCAGAGGCCTCGTGGCTTCCCGGACGAAGAATCTGATTAAAGTCAGTATCATTCGCACGCGAGCGAGCGGAGGTACGAGATGCCTCAGGGCTGTCACCAGGCTGGGACTCCTCACCTTGCACCTGCGGCTGTGAAGCTACAGATTCTTGCGCGCGACGTTGGTGAATGCTCGCTCGCTTGGGGAAAGGATATCCGGGCGTATTGTCGCTCATCACTGTCCTTCCTCAAGGACAAGTTCCTTTCCAGGAGCTCGTCCGCTCATTCGTTCCATTTCCAAGGCTGTTTCCAGAATAATAGACGCAGCCACTTGATCAATCATCTGACGATGTTCACGCCGTTCAACTCCGGCCTGGAGAAGACGCTCATGCCCTTCATGCGAACTTAGGCGTTCGTCAACTAAGCACACACGACACTCAGGTAAGACCATCTTAAGCTTTCGCGCATAGCGACGTGCTCCCTTTGCCGAAATCCCTTCGCCACCGCGCATATGCCTCGGTAAGCCAACGATAATTTCAATAACCTGAAGCTCATTGACGTAGCGAACAATCTCGTTAATTTCCGAGGCGTCGTCTTGGCGTGTCAGTGTTTCGAGAGGTAGGGCCAGGACGCCCCCCGCGTCACTTCGCGCGAGGCCGACCCTGACCGTCCCAACATCGACAGCCAGACGAACTCCCGGCCGCATCACAGCTCTTTAATCTGCTCGTTCACATCCGCCAATGCGTCGTCAATTGCAGCGGGGTTCGACCCACCGCCCTGAGCAAGGTCATCGCGACCGCCGCCACCGCCGCCAAGAATCTGTGCGGCGCGACGAACAAACTGTCCCGCGCGTGCACTGTGCTGGCGCGCTAGATCGTTCGTTGCAACAGTTACCATGGGCTTCCCGTTGACGATCGCTGCAAGAGCAACCAGAACTGGGCCATCATTCCCCAGACGTTCACGCACATCAGTAGCCATTGCACGGAGCTCATCTGCCGTACCAAGAGCCCCAACCGGTGCGACAACCGAGGTGAATTTACCGATCTTACGAGCATTCTGTGCAAGAAGAGCCGCTTCGGCTAGAGCCTGCTGCTCGCGAATCTTCTGAAGCTCCTTCTCCGCATCGCGAAGGCGAGTCATGACAGACTCAAGTCGTGTCGTGAGTTCATCTGGGCGACCACCCAGCATGGAAGTCAGTTGTGAAACTAACGCATGTTCCTTCGCTTGGAAGGAATAAGCCCCATCACCGACAAGCGCGTCGATTCGACGAACACCCGAACCAATGGAACCTTCACCCAAAACGGTAATGCGTCCAAGGTGACCGGTGGATGGAACGTGAGTACCACCGCAAAGCTCACGATCGAAGTTGTCACCGATAGTGACCACGCGGACCTCAGAACCGTACTTCTCACCAAAGAGCGCGATCGCACCCGAGCGCTTGGCCTCATCAAGAGACATGACCTCAGTGGTCACAGGAAGATTTTCTGCAAGCTTTTCGTTAACAAGGCTTTCGATTTCGTTCAGCTGGCCTTCGCCAAGCGAACTTGAGTTCGTGAAATCAAAGCGCAGGCGTGAAGGAGAGTTCTCGCTACCTGCTTGTTCTGCGTCTTTGTTCACGATGCGTCGCAGTCCCGCATAGACCATGTGCGTTGCAGTGTGAGCGCGAGCGATAGCGAGTCGACGTACAGTGTCAATCTGTGCAAAGGCCTTCTCCCCCAGCGTCGCAGTCCCTTCAGTCAGGGTGCCACGGTGTACTGAAAGACCGCGCACAGGAGCCTGCACGTCGTGTACCTCGATAACACCGCCATCAGCAAGTCGAATGGTGCCGTGATCAGCAAGCTGACCACCCATCTCTGCGTAGAAGGGAGTTCGGTCCAGGATGATTTCTACTTCAGCAGGCGCACTAACTGCAGGGGTTGGAACGCCATCGACCAGCAGGCCGGCGACTTGGGCATCCGAAGCGCTCTCTGTGTAGCCAACAAAAGTTGAACCGCCACCGAGTTCCTTTTCGATATCGTGGAAAATACGAACGTCAGTGTGGCCCGTCTTCTTCGCACGAGCGTCGGCACGTGCGCGTTCCTTCTGCTCCTCCATCAGCGCACGGAAAGCAGCTTCGTCAACGTGGACGCCCTGTTCCGATGCCATCTCCAAAGTCAGGTCGATCGGGAAGCCATAGGTATCGTGAAGTGAAAATGCCGCTTCGCCAGAAATCATCGGAGCACCCGGAGCAGCCTTTGCCTTCTCAACTGCGGCATCAAGAATAGTGGTGCCCGCAGTAAGAGTACGACGGAAGGCGTCTTCTTCCGCATATGCCACTTCAGAAATAGTTCCCCAATTCTCTTCGAGTTCAGGGTAGGAAGCCTTCATTGCATCTTTCGAAGCGGTCAGCAGAGTCGGCATCGTGGCCGTATCAACGCCGAGCAAACGCATCGAACGAACTGCGCGTCGAATAAGGCGGCGAAGCACATAGCCTCGGCCGTCATTTCCAGGACGAACGCCATCACCAATCAACATCAGCGAAGAGCGTACGTGATCAGCAACCACTCGAAGACGAACATCATCGTCGTAGGCAGCTCCGGCCTCGGGACCGGCTGCGCCAAGACCGTAACGCTTACCGCTCATCTCCTCGGCGGCAGCGATAACGGGATAAACCTCATCAATCTCATACATATTCGGCTTGTCTTGCATGACGAAAGCCAAGCGTTCCAAACCTGCACCGGTATCGATCGCTTTCTGGTCAAGCTCACCCAATAGCGGGTAATCCTTACCGCTTCCCTCACCGCGCATGTACTGGTCGAAAACCAGATTCCACAGCTCAAGATAACGGTCGCCACCCGGGTCAACATTGCCCCCCACGGCCTCGGGACCGTAGGCAGGACCGCGATCGTAGTGCCACTCGCAGCAAGGACCCGCAGGCCCGGGCTGACCGGTGTCCCAGAAGTTTTCTTCGCGGGGTAGACGCACAATGTGGCGAGGATCCATTCCGACCTCCTTGGTCAGAACATCGAATGCCTCGTCGTCCTTCTCCCAAATGGTGACCCACATGCGATCGCCATCAAGGCCATACTTGCCTTCCGATTGTGAGCCTGTGAGCAGATCCCACGCGAAGTGAATAGCGCCTTCCTTGAAGTAATCGCCGAAGGAGAAGTTACCGTTCATCTGGAAGAAGGTACCGTGACGGGTCGTGCGACCAACGTTGTCGATATCGTTCGTACGAATGCACTTTTGAACAGATGCAGCCCTGGGCCAAGGCGCCGGTTCAACACCGGTGATGTAAGGAATGAAGGGCACCATACCGGCGATGGTGAACAAAATAGAAGGCTCAGGAGACACCAAAGAAACAGATGGACGAATCTCGTGTCCTTGTGATGCAAAGTAGTCAAGCCAACGTTGACGAATTTCAGAAGTGCGCATAGTACCCCATAGTAGTGGACATCAATAAGAATCGTGTATTGGTCATTCGCGCGTACTAAATAAAGCAAAGCCCCGAGGCGCTGCCTCGGGGCTTTACATAAACGCAATCAGCGCGAGTAGTGTTCGACGACCATCTGCACGTCGCAGGTGACGGGAACTTCAGCGCGCTTCGGGCGACGCACCAGCGTTGCCTTCAGGCGAGCAATGTCAACGTCCAGGTAATCGGGAGTTGCGGGAAGAGCTTCCTGGTTGATGCCTTCAGCTGCAATCTCGAAGGGAACGGAGGTCTGAGACTTCGGCTTGACCTGCAGGGTCTGTCCCGGCTTCACGCGGAAGGAAGGACGATCGACGATCTTGCCGTCAACCATGATGTGACGGTGAACGACGAACTGACGTGCCTGCTGGATGGTGCGAGCAAAACCTGCACGCAGCACCAGAGCGTCAAGACGCATTTCAAGGAGCTCGACCAAGTTCTCACCGGTCAGGCCAGCAGTACGACGTGCTTCTTCGAAGACGTGACGCATCTGAGCCTCACGAATGCCGTACTGAGCGCGCAGACGCTGCTTTTCCTTCAGACGAACGGCGTAGTCAGATTCCTGGCGGCGACGGGTACGACCGTGTTCGCCGGGACCATACGGACGCTTTTCGAAGTAACGAACAGCCTTCGGGGTGAGAGCAAAGCCCAGCGCGCGGGACTCGCGCACCTGCTTGCGTGAACGATTGTGAGCCATTAAATGACCTTTCCTGTCTCTTATGTCGCATTCGCAAAACGAAT
>CALHID010000331.1 GCA_938030835.1 uncultured Actinomyces sp.
TGGCCTTCACTATCGATCCAAGTTAGGGAAGCGATAGAGCCGGTCTCAGTGGGGGTAGCAGGATTGAAAGTCAGCTGTGCGCTGGTCTCCTTGCCTTCCCAAGTAAGCGTGAGTGCTTCGCCATCGCGTTGGTAAGAGAAGTTTCCGTCAAAGGCCGGAAGGGTATTGCGGAATACGCACAGCGCGTTGAGGGCCTGAACAACTGGGCGCTTGAGGTTTTCTTCAACCTCTTCGGCGGTGTAGTAGTGACGGTTGATGTCACGGCCAACATTGGTGCGCTTGAGCAACTCCATGTCATTGGCGCCGGCCATTGCGCCCACGTAGTAGACCTGGGGGATCCCGGGTAGGAAGAACTGAACTGCTCGCGTGGCAAGGTAGTGCTGGTCATTGCATCCCAGAGCGGAGTAGTACGTGGAGTTGACCTGGTAGAGATCCAGGTTCGAGGCCGCCGCGCCGGTGGCTTCGCGCGATTCCCCGTGGGTGTTTGCGTGGATTGTCTCGACGAGGCGGTCGACGTCGGGATCTGCAACCAATCCCTTGAGAGAACGGTCCAGTTGGTCCGAACCGATGTCGATGACGCCGATTCCATCGTGGGTGTCCAGTACGGTTACCGCATTATTGGGACGCACGTTGATCCAGTGTTCAAGAGCATCGACATTGCCAGAGAAGATTGAGTGGAGGAGAAGCGGGGGAAGTGCGAAGTCATAGACGCGATCGACCTTGCTGGCAATGTCGATTTGCTTCTTGTAGTAGGAGTGAACCTCGATCAGAGTTTCTAGACCGCGCTTTGCGCCTTCTTCTTTAATGCGTTCAATCAAACGGAAGGTCTTAGGGATCATGAAGCAGGAGGTGCGTGCTTCCTTAGCTCCATATCCGACTGCATCAAGGCGGATCGAGGAAACATGGCTTGCGCCCAGCTGGTCGAGGATTGACATGAGGTAATCCCAGCCCTGCTTCGAATCGGTATCGATATCGACCTGCTGCGGTGTGAAGGTTGTCCAGACCAGGCGGGTCTTATCGCCCCAGGTGTAGTGGGTGATTGGAAGGCCCGGGCGAGGACGGTAGATGCCAGCGAGCTCTTCTTCAGTGACACCTTCGGGGAAAACACTCGACAAGGTCAGGAACATTGGCGCGAAAGGACTATTTTCGCCATTCTTCATAACGTCTTGGAACTGCTCAGATTCCCACGAGACGTGGTTGACGATGGTGTCGACCATGATTTCGTGGGTCTTTGAGAGCTCGGCTACGTCGTCCCAAGAACCAAGACGCGGATCAACCTTTGTGTGGTCTACAGGATCGAAACCAGCGTCAGCACCATCGAAGGGAGTGAAGAAAGGGAGGATGTGAACGCCTTCGTACACCCCCGAGAAATGCCGACGCAGTGTTTCCGTCAGCGAGGAAATCGTATCGCCACCGAAACGGTCGGCGTAGGTGATGAGCTGAACCTTATTTTGCATGGTTTCCCCTATTCTGGTGGTGTGCGATCGGTGCACATGCCCCCTCAAAATGGTGTTCCCAAACACATAACATCTGTGAACGTTTTTAGAATAGCGTTTACTTAACTAAATGCTTCATGGAGTCC
>CALHID010000332.1 GCA_938030835.1 uncultured Actinomyces sp.
CCCCCACCACTCATGTATGGACCGAATCTCCTTAGAGGATCTTCTTCAGTGCAGGATCCTTCCAAGCGCGGTTCCTGGTCAGAAGTGGATCGTTATTCGGGATCATCAGGTACTTCGTCTCAACCGCAGGGTCGCCGGAATCACCACCGTCATTCCATGTGGTATCAACGGTCTTCCACGTTCCGTTAACTTTCACCTGGTTCCATGCGTGTCCAGATTTAGCGCCATTCGTTCGAGTGACAACGCCGGTCACAACAACCGAACTCAAACCCGACTTAGTCGCCAGGAGCTGGAAGACGTTTGCGTAACCTTCGCAGACGGTCGTTCCCTTGAAGAAAATACCGCCCGCATCGTGGTCAGGGGTGTATTCAGGCGTCAGAGTTCCTGTCTTTTCCCAGACCTTGTGGCTTCCTTCCAGGCTGTCGTAGTCGTAGGTCGCATGGTTAAGGATCCACGAGTTAATGGTTCGGACCTTGGTTTCCTCATCCATTCCAGGCTTTATAATCTCTGCGATCACCTGGTCGGCCTTGCTATTGATCTGGCCTGAATAGTCCTTGGGTGAAAGATGCTGATCGGTTGCGCCCTCAGTTCCCAAAACGACCTGAATAACCTTGTCTTTCGGAGAGTATTTGTAGCCGATGATGAAGGGAACCAGACCGTTTTGATCTTTTGCCTCTGTCAATGCATTTTTAATTTGCGTGTCAGACTCTGCTTCGGGGAACTTTGAAAGATCGATATTTGTGTTACCCACCATCAAGTTCGCAGCGATGTACTTTGACAGCGGCGTTGTCCCCAAAACCTGTACTGGCGTATCGGGGAAGGTGCGCGCCACATTGTCCTTGGATTCCTTCTTCTGGATTTCCTTGGTGTAGGTCAGATTGGGCGCAAAGTAACCGGTATTTGTCTCTTCCTGATCCTTCTTCAACTTCTGGAGATCTTCGGTGTAGGTTGACGGATCGAAGTTATTGACAATGTAGGAGCTGGTGAATCGAGTATTTCCGATGTGGTAGACAACGTGGAGCTTTGCTTGAGGATCGTTTACCGTCTTGGGGTTTGAGCTTTCAACCCAGCTCTTTTCAGGATCGACAATCAGAGTCTGCATACGAGTGTGCCCATCGGCCATCGTCATGGGGATTTGAGCGGGAAGCTCACTCAAATTATCGAATTGCCAGCGATCCAGACCGAGCTGTCGCTGTGCGTTGGACGCAATACGAATAGGCGTATTTCCAAGGGTATTTGCGATATCGATAAAATTCGACATCTTCGAGATCTGCGCGTTCTTCTTCGCGATTACCGCGACCTGCCTTCCCTTGCTGTTAAGAATGCGGTCGAGCTCCTGATCTGTCAGCCAGCCCTCGCGTGAGCTACCTTTGGCATCTTCCTGGACGGTCAGGAATGCATCCAGTGCGGTGTTGAGAGTGCGATCTCGTTGGGGTTCGTCATCAGCTCTCTGATCCGAATTCCACGAGGTCTGATTTGTCGTTGCAACAAGCTGAGGGCTGAGTCGAGTCTTCCCATCCTTATCGGTGGAATTGAGGAAGACGACGTAGTAGGAGTCAGCGCCTTCGACTGGGTCCCATGACACGCTGAAAGTACCGTTGTCTTCCTCATCCACCGAGATGTTTTGTGGACGGGGAAGGAAGCCCTTGTCGCTGACGCGAATACGGCGAACAATCGGGTGTTCAAGCAGTTTGCCGGTTTGCAAGTCGTTGTATTGAACGAGGTAGTACATGGGGAGCAAACCCCAGCCCGAAGAGCCTGTGATATCTGCGAGGGCACTTGCGTGTGAACGCGACTGCAAAGTGATCCACGAAGGTGAGATTGAAATACCTTCATTAGATCCGTACGTGCCGATCTCAAACTCTAGATCCACATCCAATGCCGCGTCGGAATAGACCGCGAATGGGGTTGCGAATCTCGAACTTTTACTATCGGCCTCATCCGACTTTCGCTTTTCAAAATCG
>CALHID010000333.1 GCA_938030835.1 uncultured Actinomyces sp.
CCAACAATGCTGACAAGCCAACTGTAGGCAGTCCCCTCTCCGACTAGTGCGGTACAGAAACCCAGTGCTGAAACCACAATTGTCGCGAGCATCGCATTCCTCGGAACTCCCTTTTTCGTCACATGACAGAACATCCTCGGAGCATGGCCATTCACTGCAAGCGCATGCAGCATCCTCGATGAGGCATACAAACCTGAATTTCCTGCCGAAAGGATAGAGGTAAGGATCACCGCATTCATGACAGCTGCTGCGGCAGCAATACCTAGGCGATCAAACACCAAAGTAAATGGCGAATAGGCGATGTCCGATTCGGTATTTCTCAAGAGATTTGGATCGGTGAATGGAATAAGGGTTCCAATAACTGCGATCGCTCCGATATAGAAGAACATAATCCGCCAAAAGACCGACTTAATCGCGCGAGGAACATCTCGGCGAGGATTCCCGGATTCCGCAGCGGCAACTCCAACAAGTTCAGTGCCTTGGAAGGAAAAGCTCGCGATCATAAATACTGAAACCATGGGGAGAAGCCCCCCATGGAAGGGCGCATCACCAATTCGCCAGTTCGCTAGTCCAGGAGAGCCATGTCCCAGCACGCCCACAATCATTGCAATTCCGGCGAGAAGAAAAACAATGATCGTGACGACTTTAATGGCTGCTAGCCAGTACTCCGCCTCACCATAGATACGTGCACTCAGAGCATTAAGGACCGTCAACAGTAGCAAGAATCCTGCGGCCCACGCCCAGCCAGGCACATCCGGGAACCAATAGGACATCACAATACCCGCGGCTACAAGATCCGCTGATACCGTTACTGTCCAGTTGAACCAAGAGTTCCACCCCATCGCAAAGCCAAACGAGGGACTGATAAAACGAGAAGCATAAGTTTGATAGTTGCCGACAACAGGCATATGAGCACTCATCTCACTGAGTGACTGCATAACAAGTAAAACCATGACGCCTACGGCGGCGTAGGCAACCAGAGCGCCACCTGGACCAGCAGTTGATACCGTCGCTCCAGATGCGACGAATAAACCAGTTCCGATCGCACCTCCAATTGCGATCATCTGCATATGTCGCCGATTTAACCCGCGAGCCAAATCGGTACGTTCATGGTCAGGGGCCGAATCGGAAACAGGTAAATGTTGAGTCTCAGACGTGCTGAGTGTTGAACAAGAACGCGATTCGTTCATTATCGAATTCCTCAGAATTATCGTGGCTCATATCTAATGGCTCACGAGAGCAATCGAATTGACCTTTGGTGAAAGAGAGACGTACTTCGTGCCGCGCATCTTCATTGAAAGCGAAGCATTGCTATAGAAAGGACTCGGGGCCTGTGTCGTCGCAACACCGAACACAGACCCCGAGCCTTCTTCTTTCTCCTTTTCCCCCAAAGTCGAGGGAGGTACCCATTGCTTACGACCGCACAACCGGGAGATTACCGGGTTATTTCAGGACGAAGCGTAGGGTATCTGCTCAGTCTCTCAGGCGGTCAAAACCTGAGCGACAAGCATGAGGCCACCGAAGCCGAGGACGAAAGCAACCATTGGCCAGACGAACTTGAGCCAGTGAGAGTACTTCATATCGAGCATCTGCAGCGTTGCCATAACCAGGCCGGTCGGAGCAAGGAAGAGCATCGCGTACTGACCCCACTGGTAAGCACAAACGATGATCCAACGAGGCATGCCAACGGTATCGGCCAGAGGCGCGAAAATTGGCATCGACAGAACGGCAAGGCCAGAAGAGGACGGGACGATGAATCCAAGGAAGAAGAAGATCACGAGCATTGCCAAGATGAACAGCGGGCCGCTCATACCTTCAACCATATTCGAGGAGTAGTACAGCAGCGTATCGGAGATCTTGCCTTGCTCCATGACGTAGTTAATACCACGGGCAAGACCGATGATCAGCGAGACGCCCACCAGGCTCGACGAACCTTCGGTGAATGCATCAACCAGAGCCTTTTCGTTCAGACGGCTCTTACCGAAGAGCGAAAGGATCATGATGACAATCGTGATTGCGAGGAAGGATGCGGCCATGGTCGGGAACCACCAACCCTGGCTCATAACGCCCCACACCATGATCGGGAATGCCGCGACGAAGAGGACAAGGATGAGCTTCTTCTGCCAGTTGAACTCGAAGCCTTCATTGTTGCTCTTCAGGGCCCACTGAGCGTTGAACGCTTCGTGGTCTTCCCAAGTGTAGGATGCAGCAGGATTAGCCTTAATCTTCCTTGCGTACCACCACAAGTAGCCAATGACGACTGCGGCGCCGACGACGCATCCAGCAACACGCCAAATCAAGCCTTCAGTGAAGACAATGCCGGCGGCGTTAGACGCGATAACCACAGAGAAGGGGTTAATGGTCGAGAAGGTTGTTCCCATCGAGCCCGCTAGGAAGATGGCACCGACACAGATGATCGAGTCATATCCTAGCGCTAAGAAGACTGGAACAAGGATCGGATAGAACGCCACCGCCTCTTCTTCAAGGCCACAGCTTGTTCCACCGAGGACCATTAGGAGCGAGACCATGAAGACGAGCGCAAACTCGCGTCCCTTCGTCTTCTTTGTTAGTGCTAGAAGGCCGGCCTCAAAGGCGCCAGTGGCATTGACAACACCGATCAGACCACCAAGAACAAGAATGAAGACGATGATGTCGGCAGCTTCAACTGTACCGGTCACCATGCTTTGAGTGATATCCGCAATTCCTTGGGGAGTCGAATCGAGACGCTGGTAGGTTCCGGGGATCGAAATCGGCTTCTTCAGTGATCCACCAGTGAACTTTTCGATGCCGATCTTGACGTTGAGCTTATCGAGTTGTTCCTGTGTTGCGGGAAGACTCTCGACTTCACCTTGAGGAGAGGTGACTTGAAGCGTCTGGCTCGAAGAATCGAATGTCAGCTTCGAGTAAGAACCTGCTGGGACCATCCATGTTGCCGCAACAGCGATCACGGTAAGAATGAAGAGGATGGTGAATGCAGAAGGCACATGTAGTTTAAAACGCCGCTTTGGCGCTTCTGCTTGCGGAGTAGCTTGCGGATCCGCAACTGCTGTTGATGTCATTACAGACTCCAATGTCCTTTACAACGCTGTAGGTATAAAAATGTGCAACGCATTGCTGCCTCCACTCATACTTCTTCAAGTGGAGGCAGCAACACGCGTGAGCACTACTCCGCGAGAATGCGAGTACCCGTTTCACCTGCAAGCGCTTCCTTTGCGCGCTTGAGTGAGGTGATCAGGGCGCTCTTTCCAGCGCTGCCTTCAACAAATCCCATGCAGGCCTCAACCTTCGGGAGCATTGAACCAGGCGCAAACTGGCCTTCATCGATGTAACGATGGCAATCTGCGAGCGTCATAGTTGCCAGATTCTCTTGATCCGGCTTGTTGAAGTTAATTGCAACCTGATCAACTGCGGTCAGTACAACCAGAAGATCAGCATTAACTTCCTGTGCCAGCAGCGCTGCCGAGCGGTCCTTATCGATCACTGCAGGAACACCACTGAGCCCTTCATCGGTCGATACAACCGGAATACCGCCGCCACCAACGGCAACAACGATATGACCAGCATCGATCAATGACTTAACAACGGGAATCTCCACAATCCGAGTCGGTAGCGGGGAGGCAACCACCCAACGCCATCCGCGGCCGGCATCCTCAACGTAAGTGTTACCCGTCTCTTCCATCAGAGCCTTGGCCTCTTCTTCAGTGAAGAAGGCGCCCACAGGCTTTGAAGGCTTGGAGAACGCAGGATCATCTGCGTTAACCTCAGTCTGCGTCACGACTGACGCGCAGTGACGGTCGATAGAACGAACAGCAAGTTCATTATCAATCGCCTGCTGGAGATGGTAACCAATGTAGCCCTGCGACATAGCGCCACATTCCGGGAAGGGAATGCTGGGAGTGCCGCCAACCTTGGTTGCCGAGTTATCGGTTGCAACCTTGATCATTCCGACCTGGGGACCGTTACCATGCGTAACGATCACGTCATTGCCGAGCTCAACGAGATCAACAATGGTCCGAGCGGTCTCCTTGATCAGTTCAAGTTGCTCAGCGGGGGTATTGCCAAGGGCATTACCACCAAGTGCAATTACAAGTCGCTGTCCCACAACAACCTCACTTCAAGGTTGCGTACATCACGGCCTTGATGGTGTGCATGCGGTTCTCCGCCTCATCAAAGACACGGGACTTCGAGGACTCAAACACTGCATCCTCAACTTCCATCTCGGTAACACCGAAACGCTCGGCGATGTCGGCGCCGATTGTGGTCTTGGTGTCGTGGAAGGAGGGCAGGCAGTGCATGAAGATCGACTCGGAATCGGTCAGAGCCATAAGCTTCTCAGTCACGCGGTAGGGGCTGAGCTCCTTGATGCGCTTCTCCCACAGCTCCGCCGGCTCACCCATGGACACCCAGATGTCGGTGTAGACCACGTGAGCGCCAGTGCAGGCCTCGACCGGATCATCAGTCAGCGTGATGCTTGCGCCGGTCTCCTCGGCGATCTCACGGCACTGTGCAACGAGCTCATCAGCGGGCATAAGGTCCTTCGGGCCGCATGCAACGAAGTGCAGACCGAGCTTCGAGCAAACAACCATCAGCGAGTTAGCAACATTGTTACGAGCATCGCCCATGAACACGAACTTCAGGCCCTTGATTCCCTGAGGGAAGTTCTCCTGAACGGTGAGCATGTCGGCGATCATCTGAGTCGGGTGGAACTCGGTGGTCAGGCCGTTCCACACGGGAACGCCAGCGTTCGCCGCAAGATCCTCAACGATTTCCTGAGCGAAACCACGGTACTCAATACCGTCGTACATATGGCCGAGGACACGTGCGGTGTCTTCGATGGATTCCTTCTTGCCCATCTGAGAGCTACCCGGATCCAGGTAGGTGACGCCCATACCAAGGTCCATACCGGCAACCTCGAATGCGCAACGAGTACGCGTGGAGGTCTTCTCAAACAGCAGAACAATGTTCTTGCCTTCGAGGTAACGGTGGGGCGTCCCAGTAAGCTTCAGTGCCTTGAACTGGCTCGAGAGGTCGATGAGGTAGCGAACTTCATCAGAAGTGAAATCGAGGAGCTTGAGGAAATGACGTCCACTCAAGTTAACAGGCATGACTTGTCCTTCCTGACAATTCATAGAAAACACCGGCAACCACCTTGGTACCGGATAACAGGTTGTAACCCTGCTCACAGGAAAGCTACACGTATACCCTAAAAAATGCAAGGCTCGAAACAAATAGTTAGAGACCGTTAAGTAAACTCTTTCCCAAAGAAAAACCGCGAATGCTTCTAATACTCTCTCACACACTTCAAGCTTCAAGACAGGTAGAGGTACGGCGGCACGCGACAGAATAATCCAAACTAACTTTCAGAGGCTGTAACTTTTCGCTTCAAACCTTGCCTTCAAGAAATAGAGCAAACAAACCCACCGCAGAATCCACAAAGCGCAAACAAATTCACTCACACAATCGCTAAGAATTGAGCGAATTTTGCTCAAGTTTAATGACAGTGATCAAGAAAAATAGTCAAGCTTCCACAAAGCTAAGCTTTAAGAAAAGCAATAATGAAAGCTTGACTATTTGCATCTACTCAGATAAAAATTCACGCACTTGTGGCACGCTCAGCAGCCTCGACGACATTCATCAGCAAGAGCGCGCGCGTCATTGGCCCCACTCCCCCAGGATTTGGCGAGAGCCAACCTGCGACGCGGTCAACACCGTCGGCGACGTCACCCATCAAGCACGCCTTTCCACTTTCCGGATCGACGACGCGAGAAACGCCCACATCCAGCACAACGGCACCGGGACGAACCATATCCGCAGTAATCAAACCCGCATAGCCCGTGGCGGCAACAACGACATCCGCCGCCCGCGTATGCGCCGCCAGATCCCGCGTTCCGGTATGACAGATTGTCACCGTCGCATTGATGTCTTTACGTGTGAGAAGCAGACCAATTGAACGACCGACAGTAACTCCACGTCCAACAACGCACACATCAGCACCATTAAGGTCGATCCCATTGCGTTGAATCAACTCAATGACAGCACGCGGGGTACACGGGAGCGGTGATTGAATGAGTTCACTCCCCCGCAGGACCAATCGGCCCAGATTTGTCGGGTGAAGACCGTCGGCATCCTTGTCAGGATCCACAGCCTCGAGAACACGGTTCGTGTCAACTCCACGCGGCAAGGGAAGCTGAACGATGAATCCCGTACAGGCAGGATCTGCATTCAGAGCAGCCACGGCCTCGAGAATCTGATCCTCACTGGCGTGGGCAGGCAGATCCACGCGAATCGATTCAATTCCCACCTCGGCACAGTCCCGATGCTTTCCAGCAACATAGGCAACGGATCCCGGATCCTCGCCGACCAAGATGGTTCCAAGCCCGGGAACCGCTCCGCGAGCGCGCAAAACGTCAACCCTCGCACGAAGTTCATCCTTGATTTGGCGCGCGCAAGCAGCACCATCAAGAACCTTCGCATCACCTTCCCACGGAGCCCTCATTGATTCAGCCCTACATAAAGAGGATGGGCATCCGTCAGGGCGCGCACCCGCGCACGCAAAGCCTCAACTTCCACCTGTCCACTGGTTCCCTGAATCAGAGCCGTCGCAATAATGTCGCCAACCTCTTCAAAGTCAGCAACGCTAAAACCACGCGTCGCAAGCGCAGGAGTCCCAACACGAAGGCCCGAAGTCACCCTGGGCGGGCGAGGATCGAAAGGCACCGCATTGCGATTGACCGTAATGCCAACCTCATGGAGAAGGTCCTCAGCCTGCTGTCCATCCAGCGAAGAGTTCACAAGATCCACCAGAACGAGGTGCACATCCGTCCCACCCGTCACCAGGCGAATCCCCGCAGCTTGGGCATCGGGAGCCAATAGACGCTGCGCAATAGCCTGAGCTCCGTCCAGGGTACGCTGCTGGCGATCCCGGAATTCCTCAGTCTGGGCAACCTTCATGGAAATCGCCTTCGCTGCAACGACATGCATCAGCGGACCACCCTGCTGTCCGGGAAAGACCGCGCTATCAAGCTTCTTGCCCCACTGTTCCCCTCGCGAGGACAGGATCATTCCCGAACGAGGCCCGCCCAAAGTCTTATGAACAGTCGTGGTCACAATATCTGCGTGAGGAACCGGTGAGGGATGCAAACCAGCAGCAACCAAGCCCGCAAAGTGGGCCATATCAACCCACAACACAGCCCCGACCTCGTCGGCAATTTCGCGGAATGCTGCAAAGTCCAGATGACGCGGGTAAGCCGACCACCCCGCAATCAGCACTTGTGGGCGTTCGCGCAGAGCAGCCTCGCGAACTTTTTCGGGTTCAATACGCATCGTCTGAGGATCGACCTCGTAGCCAACTGCATGATAGTTCTTGCCTGAAAAGTTCAGGCGCATACCGTGAGTGAGGTGGCCACCATGCGCCAGGGACAGGCCCAGAAGAGTATCGCCAACATTTGCCATCGCCATGAGGGCTGCAGCATTTGCCTGGGCACCTGAGTGAGGCTGAACGTTGACGTAGTCCGCGCCGGTAAAGACTTCCTTCGCGCGTGAAATAGCCAGAGATTCCGCAACATCAACGAACTCACATCCGCCGTAGTAGCGACGGCCCGGATAACCCTCCGCGTACTTGTTTGTGAGGACGGAGCCTTGCGCCTCAAGCACCGCTCGCGGAACGAAGTTTTCCGAGGCAATCATTTCCAGCGTGTGCTGCTGGCGTTCCAATTCGCTATCCAAAACCGCCTGGATTTCGGGATCGAGCTGGCGCAGTGGGAGGTCATTGAGCGTATCCATTGCGAGTCCTTGCAAAGTCGTGAGCCGGGTAATCCCCGAATTTTGCCTTTACTTTAGCCCACGACGAGGCCGCTGCCGAGGTTTCGTCCAAAATCGTCCGTTTTGTGGGAACTAAGGCCTAGCTAAATTCACTTAGTTACGATAACCTTTCTCAAAGTTCGGCTATGCGAACTTTTTGGTAAAGAAAACCATAATTAGATATCACCCCAATGAAGAGGAACTTCAATGTCCGTCGCTTACTCGCGTTCTTTCCTTGCCGCAGCAACGGCCTGCCTGCTGGGCGCAACTTCTCTCGCCTCGTGCTCAACTGCTTCTTCGCATTCAGACTCCCCCACGCTCTCCTTGGTTGCAAGCACCACCCAGATCTGCGACTACGTCACCCAAATTGCACAGCAGCCCTCGGCGCAAAACTCTATATCGCTTGACAAAACTGATGCCACGGGAACGCAATCCCATATTGGGGCCCCCGCCGAGCAAGCCAGCGCAAAAGTTCAGCTCACGTGTCTACTTGCCCCCAACGCCTCGGCACACGAGCACGAAATGACTCCCCAGCAACTGCAAGCACTTGCGTCGGCGAAAGTCCTGCTCGTCTCGGGCGTCGACCTCGAGCATTTCCTGGATCAGGCCGTGAGCGCCTCTGGGTTCAAGGGAACGATGGGAGTGACCTCGGGAGTTCTCACTGCCGCCGACCTCAAGGATCCCCAGGGCCAAGAACAGCGCGACAAGCAACTCCCCTACGTGGTTTCCCGCGGCACGCACACTGTCGAGGCCGCACCTTGGCCTTTCCCGCCGGAAGAAGGAGAGAGCGAGCCGGAGTTCGCCTACGATCCTCACGTCTGGACCTCTCCAGCGAACGCAGCCCTGCAGGTCCGCAACATCGGTGAATTCCTCTCAGCAGCAGACCCGGATCACGCCGAGGCATACAGCACGGCAACCGAAGAGTACGCAAAGCGTATCGATTCCCTCGATGCGTGGGCGAAGGACAGCTTTAACAGCGTTCCTGCCGATAAGCGCGTCCTCTTTAGCTCCCACGATGCCTTCGGATATTTGTCGAAACGCTACGGCATTCGTTTCATCGGTGCAGCACTTTCTGATTTCAATGAACAACAGGATGCAACCGCTGAGCACATCGCACAGGCAACCGAGGAAGTGAAGAAATCTGGAGCGAGCGCGATTTTCGCAGAGAACTCCAATAACTCGAAGTCAATTGAAACGATTGCACGCGCCGCGGGAGTCAAAGCCATCATCGGCGACGACGCGCTCTATGGAGATTCCCTTGGACCCGTGGGCAGTGAAGGCGAAACCTACATCGGCTCGATCATCCATAACGTCACAACCATGACAAAAGCCTGGGACGGAACGATCGCACCTCTACCTTCAGAACTCAAGCGTTAAGCAAGCATGATGAACGCAGACGCTCATATGTTTTCGGAGCCTGACGAGGGCCACGATGCTGGCGCCACTGTTTTCTCAGCCAAAAACGCCAGCATCGGATATTCCCAGACACCGGTCCTGACGGGAATCACCCTCTCGCTCAGACCCGGACATGCCCTCGCTTTGATCGGTCCAAATGGATCGGGAAAGACAACGCTCATGCGAGCGCTCTTGGGAAGCGCTCAAGTCATATCTGGAGAAGTGAGCTGCCCGCTGGATTTCCTCGGCTACGTCCCACAAAACAGTGATATCGACTTGAGTTTCCCAATCAACGTTCGTCAGGTCGTCGAAATGGGAATGTACCCCAAGACAAAGCTTCTCCGTCCACTCAGTCGTGAACAGAAAGAAGCGGTCAGTGCAGCATTAGAACAGATTGGCTTAGTCGAGCGTGCCCGCGAGCGCTTTGGGACCCTTTCCGGCGGCCAACGCCAGCGCGTTCTGGTCGCGCGCGCCTTGGTCGCCAAGCCTCGCATGGTATTGCTTGACGAACCTTTCAACGGTTTGGATGAGCCCAACCGCGAAGCTCTTCTCTCGCTCATCAACCAAGCAAAAGCTCAGGGAACCGCGTTCATGATTTCAACCCATGACTATCGGGTCGCAACCGAAGTGTGCGACGAGAGCCTCATCGTGGCTGGACGCCAAGTTGCCTACGGGCCGACCTCTCAAGTTTTCCGTCCGGAAATCATCAATGAAGCTTTCGGCGGGATTAACAATGTTTAACGCGATCGTAAGCGCTCCGCCCCTGTGGCTCTCTCCCTTTTTCCTCCGCCCCCTGCTCTTCCTTGTTCTCTTCGGAATTGCAGCGGGCGCGGTTGGAACCCTGGTCAATCTGCGCAACTGGCAATTCGGCGCCGAGGCATCGGTTCACTCGATCTTCCCCGGGATTGTCGTCGGCGCAGTTTTCGGCGGTATCGATTGGATCCCCGCAGGCGGGGGAATCTGCGCGATATTCGTTGCTGCCGCATTGACCTGGGCGATGCGACACCGCGCGCACGAGGCCGCTGCGGCAGTCGTCCTGACTTCCTTCTTCGCGCTCGGCGTCATCATTTCCCTCAAAAAGGGCGATATGTCGGGCCAAATGGAGGCGTTGATGTTTGGCCGCCTTCTGGAAGTTACGCCCCAGCGCATGGCGATTTCCCTCATCTTTTGCCTTTTTGCCTGCGTCCTAGTCGTTCTTTCGTGGCGCGCTCAGCTCATGTGCGCCTTTGACAGTGCGGGAGCACTCGCCGCGCGAGTACCCACGACGCTGTGCGATGTCTGCCTCAACGCCGCGATGTGCGCAATCGTCGTCGCGGGGGCCTCGGCAATCGGTGTTCTTTTGGTCGTGGGGTACCTCATTGTCCCCGCACTCGCCGCGCGTCTCCTCTCCTCATCGCCGAGGCAGATGCTGGCCTATTCGGTACTTCTTTCCTGCGCGGGTGGGGCGCTGGGGATAGCAACTCTCCTGGTTCACCTTTCCAGGCCTACTTCACCCCAAGCCTCGGTTGCTCTGACCCAAGT
>CALHID010000334.1 GCA_938030835.1 uncultured Actinomyces sp.
GTTCGGTGCAATCGTTGATAAGCAGCCTGAAGGCGTCCATATCAAGCGCCCCACATCCGGTCTTCACGGCGCGATTATTGAGCTGCCCTTCCCCTCCGTTGGTGCAACCGAGCAGACTCTTCTGACCGCGGTTCGTAATGACGGAATTACCACGCTGAAGGGCGCCGCCATTGAGCCTGAAATCATGGACCTCATCAATGTTTTGCAGAAGATGGGCGCCATTATTTCTGTCGATACTGACCGCACCATCCGCATTGAGGGTGTGGAGTCCCTGAGCGGATACCGTCACACCGCTCTGCCCGATCGTATCGAGGCCGCCTCATGGGGTGCCGCAGCTCTTGCGACTGGTGGCGATATTTACGTACGCGGCGCGCATCAGCCAGATATGACGACCTTCCTCAATACTTTCCGAAAGGTCGGTGGCGCGTTTGATATCGATTCAGAAGGTATCCGCTTCTACCACCCGGGTGGCGAGCTCCATTCCATCGCTTTGGAAACCGCGGTTCACCCCGGCTTCATGACCGACTGGCAGCAACCGCTGGTTGTCGCCCTCACTCAGGCAGAGGGTCTGTCGATTGTCCACGAAACGGTGTACGAAAACCGTTTCGGTTTCACCTCTGCACTGCGTCAAATGGGTGCGAATATCCAGGTGTATCGCGAGTGCTTGGGTGGAACCCCCTGTCGTTTCGGTCAGAAGAATTACTACCACTCAGCAGTTATTTCGGGACCGACGCCTCTGCATGCCGCAGATATTGTCGTTCCGGACCTGCGCGGCGGATTCTCACACCTGATTGCAGCATTGACCGCAACCGGTACATCGACTGTGTCAGGAATTGATGTCATTTCTCGCGGCTACGAGCACTTCATCCGCAAGCTTCGTGAGCTCAATGCTCGCGTGGAATACGAAGACTGACGACCCTCTCGAAGGCCACGGTCGTGGATCAGGCATCCCAACCCAAACTGAAGCTATTTGTTTCTGCGCTTTCCGGGAAAGGTCGCGCGCTACGTCGAGCTCCCAAGGTAGCGGCACTTTTACGCTCCCAGGGGTGGAACGTCGACGTTCGAGTTACTCACAGCTCGGATGATCCGGCAGCTTTGGCGGCAGCATGCACCAATCACTGGGTTGCAGTTTTAGGTGGTGATGGCTACATCGCCCGCATTGCCACTCAGGTTGGCACGCGCGGAGGAGTGGTGATTCCGCTTCCCGGAGGAAGAGGAAATGATCTGTGCCGTTGCCTCGGAATCGGAACGGACGCGGTCGCGCATGTGCGTAGCCTACCAACGGCCTCGCAAATCTGTGCTGAAGGCGCGGAGGAACATCCTCGGATCAGAGGCGTCGACGCGATGCAGGTGCGCGCACTCAAGGGGGAAATTGAAGGGAAAGACGCCGCTGGGCAACGACCGCCGTCGCCGGCCAGAGACCTTGAAGAAAACCCGGCTCAGGTGCTGGGAATTGTTTCTTTTGGCTTAGATGCTTTGGCGAACCAGATCGCAAATGATACTTCTTTTGCATCGGGTACTTTCGCTTACGCCTGGGGTGCTTTGCGCGCCCTTCAGCAGTTCCAGCCCAAAACCATGGAACTAGAAGTAGACGGGATGCGAAGGCGAATCCGAGGGTGGATTGTTTCAGTCTCTAATTCCGGATGGTTTGGAGGCGGGATCAATATTGTCCCC
>CALHID010000335.1 GCA_938030835.1 uncultured Actinomyces sp.
GACAATCGACAGGACAGAGTCACCCAGGAACTCAAGGCGTTCATTATGGGCAATTCCACCGGCTTCATTTGCATATGAACGGTGGATTAGCGCCAGTTCCAATAAATCCTGGCGCACAGGAGTTCCCCATGCTTCAAGCAAGGTATCAGTATTGGGACGAGGAGGTACAGGAAGCTTTGAACGACGAGCCATCAGTTCTCATCCCGTGCGGTGAGCTGATCAAGAAGACCCGAAAGCCCCGCAAGACGCGGATCAATCACCACATGCTCATGATCTTCGGGAAGATCTTCCCATTTTTCGCCGCATCCTGGGCAAAGCCCCTGACAATCTGGCTTACACAGAGGACGGTCTTCCATCAGCGTCACGATGCCGTCACGCACGATTCCTTCAATATCGATGGTGTCGCGTGCCGAGATCGTCGGGAAATCTTCTGCTTCCTCATCTTCTTCACTGCGCAAACGCTGCGCAGCCTTCGGCTCGAAGAAAAGTTCATCGACATCGACCGAATGGTGACGCGTAAGTTCATCAAGACAACGCACGCATTCTCCGTCGATATCAACATCGGTATGCGCACGAACCAGAACTCCGTCATCAACCGAAGTAATAGTCACGTCGATAGGTAGTTCAGTCCCCGGAGCCACTCGCATAACCGAGGTTCCCAGGTCATCAGGGACCTGCCAAGTTAAGTGATAGTCGCGCGTCGAACCAGGCGAGCGCGAAAGATCACGAAGAGAAATCTCTAAAGGTTCACTCATGTTCTAAAGTCACATTCGTAATATCGCGGCCATTGCGTTCGGCAATGGCACGCCGACCAGCATCGGTACGGCGTTGAAGTTCTTGAAGAAGTGCAGATAGTTCTGCAAGCGACGAGGCAGCGTATTCATCGGCACCGGTACGCATCTGCTTCTCAGCTGCACGCGCTTGCGTGACAATCTCACGCGCACGCTCCTCAGCCATCTGCTTGATGTTTTCTCCGGATACAAGGCGCTCTGCCTGCGCATTGGCGTCGGCAAGCGTGTTCTCCGCATCTGCTTCAGCCTGCTCACGCACACGCTTCGCGTCTTCTTCGGCCTTTTCACGGGTCTTCTGGGCGTGCTCCTCGGCCTCGGCAACCAACTGATCGGCCTTCTCACGGGCCTCATCGATGGTCGAACGGGCGCGGGCATTAGCTTCGGCGATGGTCGTCTCTGCGGCCGAGTCGGCGCGCACAAGCACTGCATCCGCGTCGGCAACAACCGCGTCTGCGGCCTTGAGGTCATCGGGAAGAACTTCACGAGCCTGATCAAGGAGGTCAAGAACCTCCGCTCGGTTGACCATTACCGAAGCAGAGAGCGGAACTGCGCGCGCAGCCTCAAGGAGGTCTTCAATTCGGTCCAAAGCCGCAATCACAGTCGAGGGACCGTACACGGTCTGATCCTCCCACTGCTGCGAGGATTCCGCGTGCTCATCATGGTTTTCAGCCATTGTCTCCTCCAATTGGGTTCTGCGCGTACACTGCTTCTCTATTTTCTCCCCATATGGCCAAAACTGAGGCCGGAACATACCGAGAGACGTCCATTCCCCACGCAAAAAGTTCGCGAACAAGAGATGAAGACACGTGTCCCAGTGCGGGATCGGTGGGGATCCACAGTGTTTCCACTCCCCCGATCTCTCGATTTGTCACGGCCTGAGCCATCTCCGACTCCACGTCACCGTTTCCACGCACTCCTTTGATCACCAAATCCGCATCATGTGCGCGACAAAAATCAACTAAAAGCGTGTGCATGGGGAGGACTTCTACCTTCGAGAGGTGAGCCAGCCCCGCACGGGCACTATCCACACGGCATCGGATATCGCTAGCCGAGGCCTTGGCTGAGTTCACGCCGACTGCGACGATCAGGTGGTCGACAAGACGTGAAGCCCGAGTAATAAAGTCCAGATGCCCGATGGTGAGTGGATCAAAGCTTCCCGGAATGACGGCTTTCATTCGCTCTCCTTAGCGGTTTGTGGAAGTGGGGGCGCAAGAAAAAGGACGCGAGTCTCCCCCCAATCGCGCTGGTCCTCGCAGATGAGCCCTTCAGGTAGCTCGATATCTGTCGAGCGAGTCGATCGCTCAACGACAACCGAAGCATCTGGGCTTAAATGCGCACACAGTGCTGTCAGAATCTCGGTGATAGTTGCGCTCTCACACTCATAGGGAGGGTCAATAAAAACTAGGTCATATTGGCCGCTCAGCCGTCCAGAAACTGCCGCAAGCGCATCCGCGCCAATAACGATGCTGCCCGGAGCAACCAAGGCCGCATTCTTCTTCAGAGTTCGCAGCGCGCCCTGTGCAGAATCAACCAGGGTTAATTGATCTGCACCGCGTGAAAGGGCCTCAAACCCCAGCGCTCCACTTCCCGCATACAGGTCAAGAACGCGGGCTCCTTCGATGACGTCCATGTGTTCAAGGCGCGAAAACATTGCCTCACGTACGCGCTCAGACGTTGGGCGTGTCCCTGAAGGCGGGACATGTAGGGTCCGACCTTTCAAAGTGCCGGCAATAATTCGTGTCATGCTTTAAGACTACGTTAGCTGCGTTCCATCCACACCAGCTCTTCGCTGGAAGCGTCATTGAGACTCGCCGCTAATTCGGGATACGAGGCCAAGGAGGGATCTGCCGCGATGAGCTCGCCCGCGCTTTCTCGGGCTTCTTCAATGATCGCGCCATCACGGACAACGCTCAGGAAGCGCAGCCTCGATGTTTTTCCTGACTGGGCCGACCCTAACACATCGCCTTCTCGACGCAAGGCAAGATCGGCCTCGGCAAGGACAAAACCATCGGTTGATGAAGCGAAGGCTTCCAAGCGTTGGGCGGAAGTATCACTGATGACCGAAGGATGAACAGCCATGCAGATGCTTTGTTTCGAAGAGCGTCCCACGCGGCCGCGTAGCTGATGGAGCTGTGATAGCCCAAATTGCTGCGCATCCAAGATGATCATCATGGTTGCCTCGGGGACATCAACGCCGACTTCAATGACAGTTGTCGCAACAAGAATTGGCGCAAAGCCGCTGGAGAAAGCTTCCATCGCGGCGCTTTTTTCTTCGCTGCTATCTTTGCCAGTAACGCTCACCGCTTTCACACCCGATAGCGAAGGAACCCCCGCGAGCATCTCCATAGTTGCTCTCACCGATGCGAGGGGTGCGGTGCTTTCTTCAAGTAACTCATCGGGATGATCGTCTTCGTCGATCCGCGGACAGACGATATAAACGCGCCCGCCTCCGTCAATTTCTTCGCGTGCCCGTTGCCACATGCGTTCCATCCACACGGCGTTTCCTGCATCAACAACAAAAGTTGTCACCGGTTTTCGACCCGAGGGCAAGCCTTTCATCACCGTGACATCCAGATCTCCGAAAATCGTCATCGCAACGCTTCGAGGGATTGGAGTAGCAGTCATCACCAGCTGATGGACAAGAAGGCCATCATTTCGGCTTTCACGTAGGGCATCTCGCTGTTGGACACCAAAACGATGCTGCTCATCGATCACCGCCAAGCAAGGTCAGCAAAGAGATTGCGCGCGTAGAGCAAGGCGTGCGTCCCGACCACAATGATCGGCATTCCCGAGGCCAATAAACGCTCGATTTCGCGCCTGGCTGGGGCCGGTGTCGAGGAAGTGAGCAGACGCAGATCCACTGGGAAACCCGCAGATTCAAGGGGTTTAAGCAGTGCTCGAATTGATTCTGCATGTTGCCGTGCCAAGACTTCGGTGGGAGCAAGTAGTGCACCTTGATGGCCAGCGGCAATCACCTGCATCAAGGCGGCACACGCGACCACAGTTTTTCCCGATCCCACATCCCCCTCAAGGAGGCGCTGCATAGGATGCGAGGAGGCAATGTCAGCACCGATAGCGCTGATGGCACTGCGCTGCGAGGGCGTCAAAGTAAAGGGAAGTCCGTCAAGGAAGGCTTGAAGTTCCGGAGGATTTTCTGGGCAGCTTTGCGCACGCAAAGCATCATTTCCAAGTCGCCGTTTCGCCAAGAAAGCTTGCAAGACAAAAGCTTCTCTCCAGCGCATGCTACGTTTCGCGCGTGCGACATCTTGATCCGTACTGCCCTGATGAAGAAGCCGTAGGGCATTTCCTAGCGGTTCGATGTCGAAACGCGATCGGATCTGCATAGGAACAGGGTCTGGGAGCGCGTCTAAGTCCAAAGAATCCAACACAACGGCAATTGCACGCGCAATCACCCATGAGGTGACACCACCCCGGGTGGAATAAATGGGAATGGGACGGGTTGAGAGTTTTTCGATGTCGGGGGCTGCCTGTTCATCATCAACGCCTTCAAACTCTGGATGCACCAATTGCAAATTCCCCCGGTACTCCCCAACTTTTCCAGCAAAAAGGAAACTCTCTCCCGGTTGAAGAAGGCGTTCGTGCACACTGAGCTTATAGGGACTGCTGGCAAAGAAAGTCGCGGTCATTTCCGAGGAACCATCGGTCAGACGAACTTCGAATCGAACCCCTGCGCGCGAACGGTTAGGGATCAGTCGAGCACTGACGACTTCGGCCAAAATAGTGACGTCTTCCCCGGGACGCAGAACATGCATGGGTGTGAGCGCGCCCCAATGGTAGTAACGACGAGGTGCATCGTAGAGCAGGTCGCCAATGGTCGACAGGCCCGCTTTTTCGAGCTTCTTTGCCAACTTGGCAGGAAGACGAAGGCTCAGAGGAGTATCAAGTGGATTCACGCGAGCGCCTGCAGAAGAGAACGGGTTTGAGGAGCGGCATCGATGACTTCAAGATCCACACTGGTGGATTCAGGGGTGAGACTATCGAGGAGCTGACGCAGAACCGCAATCAACGTTGCCGCATCTTCATTTCCAGCAAGCAAGACCCAGCGCGTCGGCGCGTAGGATGCGAGATCTTGAAGGGCACGAGAAACATCCTCGACCTGCCACTCAGAGTCGATCTCAGTCGTGTGTTGAGCAAGAAGCGCACTGTGGGCGTTTTCATCGATAAGCGCACGGAGCCGAGCGGCCACGCTGCGCCCTCCGGGTTGAGGTACAAAGAGGGGCGCACAGCTCCGACTGATCGCTAGCGCTTCTAACTCATTTGTCGAGGGCGCAATAGTAATATCGAGCTCTTCCTCCCCCATCCGCACATAAGAGGCACTAATCCTTTGAGCAAGCGCAAGGCACTCCCTATCACTGGGAACAATGAGTTCCACCCGAGTCGACGCACAGCGCGCAGGAAGAACAAGAGCCTCGAGATCTTCAAGCTGAGGATCGAGGAAGACTTGGGCACCACTGAGGGCCAGATCTTCAACCATTCCCGCAACTCGAGTGCAGACCACGACTGCGGCACGTTCAACCCTGCGAATAGGCTGGCGTTCCAAGAGCCTGATACCTCGGTGTGTCACGCCATCGGCAAGGGTATCGATTCCAATTGTTTCATCGGGACGCGCATCAGCAACATGGAAGCGGAGTGTCCGACCGCGTTTGGGATGAACAGATAAAGGCGCGGCTGTATCGATGTGGAAGCGCCACTCACCCAATCCGAAGAGGTCGGCATGCCCGGCCCAGGAATAACGCGCTCCCAGGGCGTCGAGCTGGCGACGCTGAGCATCGACGTCATCCAAGGTTCCTTGAAGAATGACATCTACTGTGAATGCGCGATCAGGCGTCGGCGCATGTGGACGAACTCGGCTACTTCCATGCCCCGCCAATTCCGCGAGCATTGCAGCAAGAGATTCGAGCATCCCCAGATCATCGCGGCAGGCAGCATCGAGAGCACTGAACATGAGCGCAACGACCGCTGCACCGGCGTCAATGGCTGTGCTGGAAGATCCCGCGGCCTCGACGAGGCCGAATTGTGCGGCGGCGCAGAACGCTGAGAGTTCCTGGGGGACCTCGGGGAGCGTATCGCCAAGTCCTTCGAGTTCTGAACATGCCTCACGCAGCATGACATCTGTGGCGCTTCCCTGAGCATGCGCAGCCTTCAGAGCGGAAGGGGTCGCCAAGAGCATGCGACGAAGAACAACCGGAGTAATCGCGGCATCGTCAAGCGCGGAATGCCAAGAGGAAAGAATCGATACGAGAAGCACGCCGCAGTGTCCCAGAGCTCCGCGAATTCCCGATTGGATCGCGCAGTCAAGGCCAACAGAAAGTGGATCGCTGTCGGAAAGCTGCGCGCATCCGTGAGCAAGGGTTTGGAAGGTCACACGCGTATTTGTTCCGGTATCGCAGTCTCCCCCACCGACTCCGTCGAGGTCATCGATGAAAGGAGCGAGCTTTGTCATTTCGTCAGCCGCGATCTGGAAGCTACGCGCCAAAACTCCAGAATCTAGTGCCACAACTTGTCCTTATAATGATGTCTCAACCTAATAGTGCTGCGATGTGGGATACCTTCAACATTGTTCCGCTTTCAGGCGCATGTGTGCCACCTGACACGCATATTTCCCTCTGTGGACTTGGTTATTCGGGGACAAATCAGTTAAGGTGTCATAGTTGCCTGCGGTGAGCTGTCACCAATGGCCTCTTGATCGTCATGATCAAGACAACTAATCGTGTAAGAAAAACCGAGGAGAACATCGTGGCTGCCGTTTGTGACGTGTGCGGTAAGGGACCCGGCT
>CALHID010000336.1 GCA_938030835.1 uncultured Actinomyces sp.
GTAAGGATACTCGCGGCATCATCCGCGTTCACCAGTTCAACAAGGCTGAGATGTTCTCTTACTGCCGTCCCGAGGATGCAGAAGAAGAGCACGCACGCTTCCTGGCTTGGGAAGAAGAGATGCTGGCCAAGGTTGAGCTGCCCTACCGCGTGATTGATACGGCTGCTGGTGACCTGGGTACTTCTGCCGCTCGTAAGTTTGACTGCGAGGCCTGGCTGCCCACTCAGGAACGCTACATGGAGGTCACCTCGACCTCGAATTGCACGACCTTCCAGGCGCGTCGACTGGGTATCCGTGAGCGTCGCGAAGATGGCATGACCGCTGTCGCGACCCTCAATGGCACCCTTGCTACGACTCGTTGGCTGGTTGCAATTCTCGAGAACCACCAGCGCTCTGATGGCTCAATCTACGTTCCCGAAGCAATGCGCCCCTACCTGGGTGGCCTCGAGGTTCTTGAGCCCGTCGCTGCAAAGTAACGAGGCTGCGTGACCAGCTACTTAACGGCGCCGCTCAGCGGTGAAGCTCCCCGTCCTTTCGAGGAGCTGGTGGGGGAGGCGCTCAATGCGCTTCCTTCCACTTTCCCGCGTGATATCACGCAGGTGATGGTCGCCCTGGATATCGATGGGACGATTTTGAGTCCCAGTGGCGCCAGCGCTCAGGTCGTTGAAGCAATTGCGGCGCTGAGTCGCGCCGGTGCGCAGGTCGTTATCGCGACAGGCCGCTCAATGGGCGCGGTCCTACCCGTTCTCCCGCTGCTGGGCTTTCGCCGCGGGTGGATTGTCGCCTCGAATGGTGCGATCCTTGCTCGCGTTCACGAGGCCGGTTATGAAATTGTGCATCGCCACGAGTTTTCCCCCGCCGAGGTGATCGACGAGGCGTTGAAGACTCTTCCGCAGGCACGTTTCGCGGTTGAGGACCGACAGCTGCGCTTGGTTTCAACCGGCTTCCCCGAAGGGGAAATCGTTGAGGATACCAAGTTGGTGAGCGTTGATGAACTGAAAGCGATGCGCACGCCGAAGCTTGTCATTCGCGAACCTGCGCTGGACCGTGATGCTTTCGAAAGCATCTTGTGTGCCCTTCCTTTTGCGAAGACTCACGAGGTTTTCGTCGGCTGGACCTCGTGGGCAGATGTCAGCGCACTCGGCGTAACGAAAGCCAGCGGGCTTGATGAACTCCGACGGGATCTCTCGCTTCCCGTTGAAGGAACAGTCGCTATTGGTGACGGCACAAATGACATCGCCATGATTCAGTGGGCAGCCTTTGGGGTTGCCATGGGCGGTGCCACAGACGAAGTTCGCATTCACAGCGATTTCGTTGCGGCAGCAGTCGAAAACGATGGTGCGGCCGCCGTCATGCAGGCGATTTTGCGCTGGTGCGCATCTCATGCGTGTGAGTGAGCCAATCACCCATAATCGCGAAAGCTCGGTCAAGATCACCAAGTTGGCAATGCTCAGCCATATCCGGGTCATCCACGGCGTGGAACTCCCGGATATCAAGGCTTGCGGCATTTTGTAGTGCTCGACGCACATCTTCTAAGCGGTCAAAGGGCACGTACTGATCAGAATCCCCGGCCATGACGAGGCAGTGCTGGTTGATCCTTCCTTCTAATGGGGCCATAGTAAATGCTCCCATTGCTCTTAAGACATCGGTGGGCACACGTAATCCGGTGAGATCACGCGCCTGCTGGAGCTTCCATGCCAGATCGGCATTCATGTGGGGCAAAACCTTCATGCTTGTGTTGATGAGCCATTCAGGCTCTGTTCTATCAATGAATCCATCAATTGCTGGACGCAGTGCGCGAGGTAGCGGCATCGTTAGCCCGTCCAGAAGGCGGTACATCATGTCGAATGCAATGACGTGGCTAATACGCGGGGTATATGCCGCAGCGCGCATGACTAGGTAACCGCCAAAAGAGACTCCGAGTGCAGCAGCACTTGTTATTCCGAAGAAGTCTAAGACAGCGGCAGTTGGGCGCTCCCACTGTGACTCTAGAGGCATTCCTGCCAGTGCCGTATGCCCTTGTCCAGGTCCGTCGAAAACGATGATGTCGAAGGGGCGAGTGGGAAAGTGCATAGCAAAGCTCATGATTTCTTCGGCGTAACCGTCGAAACCGTTCATCATGATGAGGGTGCGAGGGCTATTCGCG
Organism: uncultured Actinomyces sp.; assembly: GCA_938030835.1. Classification (GTDB taxonomy): domain Bacteria; phylum Actinomycetota; class Actinomycetes; order Actinomycetales; family Actinomycetaceae; genus Pauljensenia. Next base: position 2,147 of record CALHID010000336.1, read on the forward strand.
CCGACGGTCTTTCGATCCATCGAGTCGGCTTGCCAACGCATTGCTGTAAGTTCGCCACCGCCATAGGGGATCTTGTGGCGAGTGAAGCCTTGATCTGCATAGGCGCGATCGAAACGATGTGACATCGAGTCAATAAGCTCTTGTTTGTGTGGATCATTTCTTGGCAGGTAGAAGGCGGCAAGTTCATAGAGGCGCCACGCTGCATCTGCGTCGTCCACTTTGTCGAAATGCTGGGCCGATTGGAGCGCTAGCCTTGTGATGTCTTGAGTGGACTTGATGCGAGGCAAGAGATCTGTGGAGACGGCATCCATTCCTTCTCGGTTTAGGAGCGGATCAAATACGCGGTTGAGTTGCAGATCGAATTGGCGATTACCGGTGTACTTAACGAACATGAAAGCAGCCTATATCGTGTAATCGCAGCATAAAACGCACAAAACCTAACAATATGTTCGATACTGAACACGTTGTCCTTAAACGGTAGGATAACTATGAAACAACACGGAAAATGATCGGATCATCATGTCCTTGAATGAAGTTGACACGAGTGATGAAAATACGGATCTCCGTATCCGAAAGACTCGTCGAGCGATCCGCGCAGGCTTCCTCGCCGTTTGTGAAAACAAACCCTACGACAAGGTCACTGTGACCGATATATGCACCGCGTCATTGGTTTCACGAACAACGTTTTATGACCACTATGTCGACAAAGATGCCGTCCTTACAGAAGTTGTCACACTTTTCATCAAGCAAATGACTCCGGCGATCAAAGGCCTGTGGCTGCAGGACACTCTCATGAGCGATCCCGAAAAACTCCGCCACGACCTCGCAAATTTCTACGCACAAAACGGTCACGAGCTCAAGACGCTCCTTTCGTTGCGTCGTGGGGCTGAAGGAGACCTGAGCGCACAGATCGCGAACATGTGTCGTACAGTTTTTGACCAGTGGGCACGCGGCCGTATCAAGGAATCCCTCCTTCCCCTGGCTTCCGATATCTACGCCTCCGTCGTACTCACTTTCATTGAACGAGGCGCAAGCAAAGCTCTAACGAACGAAGAACTTTCCCTGATAGGCACTCTCCAGTCCCTCATCATCGAGGCGACCGCTCCGAATCCGCATGACGTAGGCGTTTCGGGTGGGGAAGTGACGACGAAGAGATAGCTTCCCGCCTCTGCGAGCTTCGGCCTCGTGAATGCTGGGAAAACCGCTACGATAGCCCCATGGGAAAAGCCTCACGTCGTAAAAAAGTAGCAGTCAGCGCAGATCGCCCGGCATACCGCCCCCCGATCCCCTTCGTGGAACGTCCTTTCGAAGGACTTCCTAACGAAGTTGAACTGGTCGCAATGCGCGAAATCATCCCTTGCGCAGTGCTGAGCGGACGCACCACCGAAGAACACGGCGGTGCAGACTTCGACATCGTGACTCTGCTGCCCGATGGCCATCCCGCAATGATTCGCCCCGATGGACGTATCCTTGTCGGCCTGCAGACTCGCTCGAACTCTGGCGATCTCTCACACGACGTTGCCGCAGCTCTCCTTGCTGCTCTTCAGGCACAGTCCGATGGTGTTGACGGTGTCATCGACATTGATGTGCGCGAACCCGCCCCTCGCCTCCAGGACATTGTTGATCCGAAGGCATTTGGCGATATGGAGATCGTTGCTGATTTCGGTTACTGGTTCGATCCGAATCAGGAACTCACCCCCGAAATGCGCGATGCTCTTGAGCAAAACCGCGCTGACGTTGTTCCTACCGCTGCAGTACCCGGTACCGAAGGCATGTACTGGTGCGAAATGAACCGCAACTTCGTTCGCTACGTGTCTGCTGCCCCTGAGCACAAGCTTTTTGATGCGCTTGCTCGCCTGCAGGCAGCTGGAAATGCCCGATTGGGAGAAGGCTCCCGTTTCGTCGGTGCATTCCGCGCATGCGGCCTGGCAATTCCGGTTTTTGAGCTCGCTGAAGGCGCTTCGGCAGAAGATGTTGCCGCCGATGCAAAGGCTCTTGCGGAAAACGTTGAGAAGGCACTGAAGGAAACCACACCGCTGAGTGCAGACGAGCGTCGCGCACGCCAGGGCCTCGTTTCCCGCCAGGTCACGATTCGCTAAGGAAAGGCGGCACTTGAGCGGGATAGACTAACAGAGTGACTCCCGTTCAATCCGTCGAACCCTCACCTTCCCAGAAGGTCGCTGCGATCATCTGTGCCCACAATGTGGGTCGGCAGATCGCCTCAACAGTTCGTGCATGCCGCGCAATCCCAGGCGTTGACCTGCTGATTGTCATTGACGACGGCTCGGACGACGACACCGGGAAGTATGCGCGCGCCGCCGGTGCGGTTGTCGTTCGCCATTCCGTTCCCCGAGGCCGGGCCTCGGCACGCGAAACGGGAGTGAAAGTCGCAGCAATGCGCGATCGCGTGGACGCTCCCGGACGCCATATCCTCTTCCTCTCGGGAGACTTGGGGGAGAGTGCCGTCGATGCCGCCTTCCTTGTCGAGGCGATTTCCAGTGGGCGCGCAGATCTGGCGTGTGGCGTGCCCGCGGACTTGAGCGCTTCCGATGGGAAATCACGGAAGGGAACTTCCGCTCAGCGCCTCGCCCACAATACGATCCGTCGCCAGACCGGTTGGGATTGTCAGGCGCCGCTTTCCCCAGAAATGTGCCTGACTCGCGAGGCTCTGAATTGCATCATGCCTTTCGCAAATGGATACGGCCTGGAGCTGGACCTGAAGGTACGACTGCTTTCTGAAGGAATGACAGCTATTGAACTGCCCTGCGCTTTCGAGCATACGGGCGATGATCACAGTCTGGTTGAGCTCAACCCCACGACGGGTTTCGCCGATGTGTCGTGGACGTCAGCGATGTTGGCCCTACGCAAAGTGCGACTGCGCCGTCGCTTCCGAACCCCTGTCTCTCTTCAACGCTTGGGTGCCCCCTATCCTGATCCCGAGCACACTCCCGTATCCCAATCACTCGTAGGAGAAACCAGTTAATGTCTGAAAAAGGTACCCGTTTGCGTACATCCCGAGCGCTTGCGGCCTATCTTCCCGCTGCACTTTCCGTTGTCCTGGGCGCCTGCCTGTACATCACCTTCTCGGTTGGCCAGTGGCGATCGCTGACCGTCCCTTCGTGGGATCTGGCTATTTTCACCGAGGCAGCGAAGTCGTATTCCCACTTCTCTGCGCCGATCGTGCCCGTGAAGGGACCGGGTTACAACCTTCTGGGTGATCACTTCCACCCCATTTTGGTGCTTTTGGGGCCGATTTATCGTTTCTTCCCCTCAGGACTGACCCTGCTGGTCGTTCAAGATCTTCTGATTGCGGTTTCTGCGTGGCCGCTGGTTCGCCTCGCCAGTAAGCAGGCTGGGTGGCTTCTTGGCTCATTCGTTGGCATTGGGTACGTCACCGCATGGGGATTCCAAGGTGCTGTTGCCTCTCAGTTCCATGAGATTGCCTTTGCTGTTCCCCTTCTTGCGTGGGCCTCTGCCGCATTCGTTGAGGGTCGCTGGGTTGCTGTGATGGCATGGTCGGCGCCTTTGGTCTTGGTGAAGGAAGACCTTGGCCTTACCGTCATGATGATCGGCCTCGTGTTGGCGTGGCGAGGCCGAGAGAACGAAAAGTCCTTCACCTACCCCTTGTTCTTTGCGGTCTTTGGACTTCTTGCCTTCTTCGTAACCGTCAAGCTGCTTTTGCCCGCCTTCAACGCCTCGGGTACGTGGGCCTACAGCTTGGATGGAAGCAGCAATCGCGGGGGCGTCACTTTGATTGAGCGCGCGCTGTGGCCTGCCCAAAAGTACGGCGTGATTGCCATGGTGATTTTAGGGGCCGGCATCATTGGTATGGCATCCCCCTGGTTCTGGGTCATCATGCCAACAATTGCCTGGCGTTTCTTGGGTTCCGTTGACTACTACTGGGATTGGAAGTACTGGCATTACAACGCGATTTTGATCCCGATCCTCTTGGGTGCCTTGCTGGATGTGCATCGTCGGTGGTCTTCGCAGGAGGATTCTTCGATTTCCCGAGGCTGGGGCTGGGTGACCAGCACGCAGCGTCCTTTGGTGGCAACAATCGCCTTGGCACTGCCTTGCGCTGCGGCCTTTGTGACCGCTCCGCAGCTCCCGATGTGGCAGATGACGAATCCTGGGTTTGGAGCAGTGAGCCCGAGGATGGCTCAGGTCGAGGAGATCAATTCATTGATCCCGGAAAACGCCAATGTCGAAACGGACCTGACTCTGCTTGCCTACCTGATCCCCGATCATGAGGTCTACTGGGTGGGATCCGCGAAGGGTGTTGCCGTGGATTACGTAGTTGTTGATCAGCGCGGTGCCGCCTGGGGTGATCAGAAAAACGTTGAAGCAGTCTCCTATGCGCAGGGAGCACACCCTGGTTCGACCTATAAGTTGATTTACAACTCGGGAGGCTTCCAGGTCGCTCAGCGTGTTAACTAGAAACGTTCAGGCGAGTTGATTGAGCGTCATATCAGTCAAGACACACGGTGCCCCCGCGATTTTCGCGGGGGCACCCATGTATGAGAGTGATACTTTTCAGTGTGCGCGGCGCAGCCTCATAGAGTTGAGGACAACACACACCGAGGACATGGCCATCGCCGCGGAAGCGAGCATCGGGTTAAGAAGCCCGAAGATCGCGAGCGGAATCATGATGACGTTGTAGAAGAAAGCCCAGAAAAGGTTTTCTTTAATGACCTTGAGGGTCGCACGCGAAATACGAATTGCTGCGGCAGCCATTGTTGGATCTGAGCTCACCAGCGTCATATCCGCGACAGCGATCGCGCTATCCGCACCCGAACCCATGGCAATACCCAAGCCTTGAGTCGAGGCCTGTGCAAGAGCCGCAGCGTCATTAACGCCGTCACCCACCATGGCTACCTGGTGGCCCTCTTCTTGAAGGCGCATCACGGCATCACGCTTGTCTTGGGGAAGAACTCCTGCAATAACCGAATCAATCCCCACCTGCGAGGCAACAAAGCGCGCTGCAGATTCGTGATCACCAGTGAGCAAGGTCGGAGTGATCCCCAAGGCCTTGAGCTGGGCAATCGCATCCTTCGATGATTCTTTAACCGTATCGCGAACAACGAAAGCTCCAAGTAGCACTCCGTCGAGGTGCTCGGGAAGTTCACGCGTTTGTGGAGTGAGAGTTGCGGCAGGTGCTTGAGCGGAAGCAAGCCGACGCGAACGAACCTGCGGCTCGTAGCCCGCTGCCTTGACGATCTCTTCAAGCTGCGCGTCGCTGTAATCGTGCTTGAGGGTAATTCGAGCACTTTCAGTTGCCAGGTTAACCTGCGCATGAACGCCATCGAGCTTGCCCAGCTTGCGCTCAACCCTGCGGACGCAGGAGGCACAGGTCATGCCGCCCACTGCCATGTCGACGATGATTCCGCCGTCCTCGTCCTCTTGCGTGGGCTGTGAGGCCTGCGCCGAGGCCGTATCACCGGCGGAGGAAGTTTCCTGCCAGCCCTCAACGCGTGCACTGGCAACGACTGTCGCTCCCGTGGCCTCGGCCTCGGAAATGGCGGAAAGTGCGGACGGGGGAAGGGGAATACCCAGCTCACGCAACCAGCTCACGCGGCCGGCCAGGAGAAGCGCGCCGTCCTCGCCAAGCGCGGAAACCCCAAGTCCGGGGTGGTTGCGCAGCTCGCGAACTGGGTGCGAGGAAAGTTCGCGCTCGCGGGCGGCGGCGGTCAGCGCACGGGCAATCGGGTGCTCCGAGGCCGACTCAAGCGAGGCGGTGACGCTCAGCACATCCTCGCTGGCCTGGGCATCGGGAGAATTCGCGCTTCCGTCGGGAAGGATGACGGACTCCAATGACATCGCGCCCTTGGTCAAAGTGCCGGTCTTATCAAGGAGGATCGTATCGATACTGCGCGTACGCTCAAGGACCTCGGCTGAAGAAATGAGGATACCCATCTGCGCGGCCTTACCCGAACCCACAAGAAGGGCGGTTGGCGTAGCCAGACCAAGAGCGCAGGGGCAGGCAACAACCAGCACTGCAACGGCCGCCGTGATTGCGCTTTGAACGCCAGCTCCCGCAATGAGCCATCCCGCCAAAGTCAGAAGGGAAAGCACAATGATCGTTGGAACGAAGACCGAAGAAATACGGTCCGCAAGACGTTGGACGGGGGCCTTTGTTGCCTGGGCCTCGGTAATCATCTGCCCGATGTGAGCCAGCTGAGTTTCGGATCCAACGGCGGTTGCGCGGACGATCAATGCTCCCGAGGTGTTGAGGGTCCCTCCGGTGACCGCGCTACCAGGGGATACTTCACGGGGAAGAGATTCACCCGTCATGAGCGAGGTATCCAAAGCGCTGGAGCCCTCTTCGACGATGCCGTCGGTGGCGATCTTGTCGCCGGGGCGAACCTGGAAGAGGTCTCCGACGCGAAGTTCAGCTGCGGGGATGGTGCGGAACTGACGATCCGTGCCGCTTCCTTCAACGAGGATTGCATCCTTCGCGCCGAGTTCAAGAAGAGAACGCAAGGCATCACCGGAGTGGTAGCGCGTCCGTGCCTCCATCAGGCGGCCGGCTAGAAGGAAAGTAACGATTGCGCAGGCACCCTCGAAGTAGATTTCCGCGTGCGTTGCGTGGCTGCTCGCGGGGATGAGCGACATATGCATGCGCATGCCGATCATTCCTGCGCCGCCGAAAATCAGGGCGTACCACGACCATAGGCTCGATGCGATGACGCCAAGGGAGACCAGGGTATCCATGGTGGAAGAGCCGTGGCGGCCGGCCTGGAAGGCAGCGCGGTGGAATGGGGCCGCACCCCAGATCACGACGGGTAGCGAGGCGAAAGCGACGACCCACTGCCAGCCGGGGAACTGAAGTGGAGGAACCATGGACAGTCCCAGAACGATGATGGTGAAGGGGAGGGTCACAAGGAAGCGGTTGCGTAGATCCGCGGCGCGGCGCAGCAGACCGTCTCCCAAGTGCTCGCTCTCAGTATCAGTTGATGTGCGGTGAGTTTCGGTAGTCATTCTGAGCGATTCTGTCGTGTGTGGTTCATGGGATACCCGGGGGCACCTGATGGCGCCCCCGGATGAGGAGATCAGAAATCGCGAGCGATTCCGACCAGTTCGAAGCCGGCCTCGGAAACAGCGTCACGCAGAGCGTTGTCATCGAGTTCGGTGTTGGTGACAACGGTGGCCTTAGAGGTTGCGCCGGAGTTGAGGATGACCTCGACGTTCAGGACGCCGGGGACCTCGCTCAGTTCTTCGGTGACAGATGCGACGCAGTGTCCGCAGGTCATTCCGTTGATTGAGAGTTCGACGGTACGATCAATTTCCTGTGCCATGATGGCGCCTTTCTTTGGTGGTGGAAAAGTGGAGAGACGTATGCGCACGCTTAGGACTTCACCAGTCGCGCGATTGCCTTTGTAGCTTCTTGGATCTTTTCGCGTCCTTCTTCTTCGCTGTGTTGAGCGGCGTGAAGAACGCAGTGATTCATGTGGTCTTCAAGGAGGCCTAATGCGACGGAGTCTAGAGCGGACTGCACTGCAGAGATTTGAGTGAGGACATCAATGCAATAGGTGTCCTCTGCAACCATGCGTTGCAACCCCCTCAGCTGGCCTTCAATTCTGCGAAGGCGCTTGAGGTAGTGCTCGGTTTCTTCGGTATATCCGTGAGCCATAGTGTTCCTCCTTGCGCTTCGAAATATACCCCCGGGGGGTATATGCGTCAATAGGAAATAAAGATGAGGAAACTCTCGTTGAGCCAATCTGGACGCAGATGCACGTCAGGGGGCTTAGGCTTGCACCAAGGGAAGGAGAGGTCATGAGACGACAACACCACCGCTCGTATTACGCACGGCGTCGTGTGCCGGGCTCTTTTACTTCCCTCTACCTGCGTGCGAAAGTGATCCCGCTTGCACCCAAACTGTTCTCTGCGCTCGCGGTTGCGGGGGCCTCGACACTGGGATTTCTTCCAGCGGATATTCGCTCACGTCTGCGGATGGAGTCGGATCGTCTGGGTGAACAGGTATCAGAACAATCCCAATCGATCTTCTTCCGGGACCCCGGGTTGGACACGCTCTTCGTACGCGTTCTCTGTGGCATCGCTGGCAGTGCCGGGAAAATCGTTCACGCAGCAGCGGCACTGGACTCTGTCATTGGATTGGATCGCACAGGCAAACTTCAACGCTTGGCGCAGGTGACGCCTCGTGATGGCTTTGAAGCTCTGATGGCGGGAATGCTCATTGCCGGTACTTCGCTGGGGCAAATGACCGGTGGAACCGCACATGCAGATAAGTATTTTGATTCTGATGGTGGCCAGGATTTTATTGAGATTCCAGGGCGGCCGCGTTCTCAGGTCAAGCGTCTTTGGGCGCCGCGCTCGCTTCAAGACATGGCAGCGGATATCGATGACATGTACTGGGCTGGAACCTATGGGCAGTCCATCAAAATCACGCGCGTAGGCCAGGGGGAGACACGGCGTTGGCTCGTTTCAATTCCCGGAACACAGCACTTTGATACTCCATCAACTCCCAACCCGGCAGACATGGAGGCCAATATTCGAGAGGCATTGGGAATGCCCTCGTCTATGCGCGCGGGGATTATTCTGGCACTTCACCAGGCGATGAGCGAAGAAGGAGTCGATCCCGAAGGCTTTGCTACGGAGCCAGTGATGCTTGCCGGTCATTCTCAGGGCGGTCTGATCGCAGTGAATTTGGGAAGCCTATCTGCGCAGGAAACAGGAATTGATGTTCGTGCGATTCTTGCCATGGGAGCTCCCGCCAGGCGAACACGAATTCGTCCGGATGTTGTCATGGTTGATATTGCTCACGACCAGGATGTTGTTCCGTCTACTGATGGAACACCGGCTCGTGCTCCCGACCATCGGATCATGGTGGGACGAAAGCTCATTCAGCCACGACTGCGCGCCCTGTACTATGCGCACTCATCGTCGACGTACACCGAAACGGTGGGACACCTTGAGCGTCGCAGTGCCATCACTCAGTGGGATCGAGTCGGGCAAGCGGTGCGCACGCTCCAAGCGATGCTCCCACAGGGCGATGAGCCTACCCGCGTGCGCATCTATGACGTCTGGCAAGAGCTCGATGACCCAAATTCGGGGGTTTGGTCGCGGGTGAAGGGTATCTATTCTCGGCAACTCACCAGTAATGCACAAGAGACTGATGACAATCACGATGGGGTGACGCATGGAAGCGAATAGATCACTCAAGCGGATCTTGGGAATGATGAATGGCTCTGCGCTCCAGCGCATCTCGGACGATATCCCACGGATTTCGAATCCCCTGGGCCTTGCCGCTATGGGAATCGCAACGCTTGGAGTGGGAGCTGCACTTACGCGTCTGCGGCCAAGCGATAGGGAAGGACGTTCTCAGCGCTTCGCCCGCATGATCGAGGCAAGGCTTCGCGCAACCCTAGAAAAGCAGGTTGCGCGGGGTGAGTACGGCAATGTGAATTCCGCTCCATGGGATGTCGACCGCTGTGAGGTTCAGGTTAACGAAGGCTTTGGGAAACCAACCATGGTTTGCTTCACTGTAGTGATGACGGCTGGCACCGAAGAGCTAGCGGAAGACCTTCGTGCGCGTGCTGCGCAGGGTTTACTTGCTGCAGCGGTAGAAGCAGCCTGGCGTAATCCCGAAATTGCACCGATTGTCATTGAAGGCAAGCTGCAAAGCGGTGATCAGGAAATCGCTGACATGCGCGCTTTGGGTTACTCTTCCCTGCAGGTACGCCCCGAAGAGCTCTTTGAACGCTTGGGGGCACCCGCATTTGATAGTGGCTGGAGGCCCGTCTAAACCAGCGTTACTCTGCGCTGATCCAATCGACCATATCTGGTGCATAACCCGTGTAGGTCTCAGGAGTGAGCTCCATGAGTCGCTGCTTCTGGTCTTCGGGCAAATCCAAAGTAGATACAAACTCACGTAGACGCTGGATATCAATATCGTGTCCGCGCGTCAGTTCCTTCATGCGCTCGTAGGGGTTCTCCATGCCGTCGCGTCCCTCAAGGGAGGCAAGACGCATGACCTGCTGGATGGCCTCGGAAAGAACTTCGGGATGCTGTGCCAATTCCTCAGCCATGACCCGTGAATTCAGTTCGATTCCCTCTAAACCGCGGGTCAAATTATCGATCGCAACAAGCGAGTGCCCCAAAGCCACCCCGATATTGCGCTGAGTTGAGGAATCCGTCAGATCGCGCTGAAGCCTTGATGTCACCAGAGTCTGAGCAAGGGTTTCCAACAGCGCGCAGGAAATCTCAAAGTTAGCCTCCGCGTTCTCAAATCGAATGGGGTTGACCTTATGCGGCATTGTCGAAGAGCCGGTCGACCCTTGCGCACCAAGCTTTTGGTGGAAATAACCCAAAGAAATGTAGGTCCAGCAATCCGTCGAAAGATTGTGAGCGATGCGTCCGAAGCGCGAAATATCGCTGTAGAGCTCGCTTTGCCAGTCATGAGACTCGATCTGAGTCGTCAGCGGGTTCCAGGTCAGACCAAGGCGCTCCACAAAATCCTTCGTAAGAAGCGGCCAGGGAACTTGGGGCAGAGCAACGCGGTGAGCAGCCCAAGTTCCAGTGGCTCCGTTCATCTTGCCCAAGTATTCCGCGTCTTCAATTCGTGACAGCTGGCGAGAGAGGCGATAGGCGAAAACTGCCAATTCCTTACCCATAGTGACCGGAGTTGCCGGCTGACCGTGGGTGCGCGCAAGCATCGGAACAGCCGCGCCATTTTGAGCCAATTCAAGAAGTCGCGAGTACAGCGCCTGTGCACGAGGCAACCACACTTGGCGAACGGCAGCTTGAACATTGAGCGCATACGAGAGGTTATTGATGTCCTCTGAGGTCGCAAAAATATGGACCAGTGGACGAAGCGAGGGAAGTACGGTGTCTGGTCCGAGAACATCGCGAGCTGCCTCAAGGCGATGATCAATGTAGTACTCGACTGCCTTCACATCGTGGCGGGTCTCGGCTTCAATCTGGGCAAGTTCGGCAATGGAATCCGCGTTGAAATTCTGAGGAAGTGCACGCAGGTAGTCCAATTCGGCATCAGAAATTTCGGGTGCGTGAGCGATGATGCCCCGTCGCAGCAACTCAATCATCCACTCAATCTCGACAAAATTTCGGGTTCGATTGAGTGCAGCTTCAGAAAGGTACTGAGTCAGTTCCTGGGTTTGAGGGCGGTAGCGACCGTCCAGCGGAGAGAGCGCCTGGCCAGTTTCTGCTAGGTCTGCGTATCCCATTTCGGGCGAAAACATGGATCCTTGCTGCGAAGTCATGTCTTAATCATCTCAGACCGAGGCCGCGCTGCCACGGGACCACGTTTTGAAACCTTGTATTCACACACAGTCGTGACGGGTTATCGGTGTTTTCCACAGAAATTCTGATGCGTCTGAAGCGAGAAGAGCGTCTTCATACTCTGACACGTATGTGGATGTTCACGGTATGTCAGTCGCTTCAGGTAATAGCAGACAATTGTGCGGATATTGCCGCAACAATGAATGAATTTTCTCTGTCGTCATGGACTGGAAACGGAAGTGAAGCTGCGCGCGCGGAAATTGAGCAAATTGCAAAGGCATCGAATTCTTGGTCCGCACTCGCATCGCAGCTGAAAGAACTCGCACAACTGGAAATGGCAAGTCTGGAGGGACAGTCATGAGCGATGAATCTGTGTCGTGGATGCTTGTCTCTTCTTCACAGACGAGCATCGATACTGAAGCACTGGTGGATGATGTCCTCTCAATGAGGAAAATCAAAGATGCCTGTGATGAGCAGCTGGATATGCTCGCTGGAATGATCCAAGACTTGAGGATTCACAAGTGCGGGGAGGCGGCCGACCACTTTTACTCACTTGGTGCGCACCTCAGTGAGCGGATGGATAGTTGCGCGAAAAAGCTTGCCTATGTTGCGCGGATCCACTCAGGTGCCGAGGCCGATGTGCGAGCCTACCAGCGCACCTGCGCTCGCTTAGACGGCGGGTTGGGAGTGAATATCTGGGGCGGCGGCTTAGTGCTCTCGCAAAAGATTGGCGGTTTTGGAAAGTACCTGAATCCAAACCTTCCCTTTCTCATGGCTCCTGTTGGATTGGTTCATGGAGGGGCGATTATTGCAGCCCACGGCTATTCCTTCGTTCATCAACCAAAAGATGCGGAGCTTGGTATCAGGACCCAGTATGACGTTGGCGAAGTGGCCAGAATGCTGAGCGGCACGAATTCACATGAGAACGCAGAAGTGACGCGCGATGCCGCTGCCCAAGCATCAACTTTCTACGCGGCCATGGGGTGGTTAATGTTTGGCCGACACAGTGGGGTGCGGGTCTCAGCCCAGACACTTCCAACCACTCCGGGCGGAGGGACTCCGTTGAGTACTCGGGTATTGGAAGGTGTTGCTGATGGCGGAAAAGTACGCACATACTGCGGGCCTTTGGGTGTTGCCCTCTATGCGGCTCATAGCGTTATTGCCTACCCCAAACATGCGCCGACGGTCCAGCAGGCAGCCTCGGGGGTTGTACCAGGGATGAACGGGGGAGACCCCCCTCGTGTGAACACACCGCTTCAGGCATCGGCAGCCCTTGAAAGGATTGGAGAACTGCGTTCAAGCGCGGATGAAGGGCAGATCGAGATCCTTCAGCATGTCACTACAGATGAACAGGGTCAGGAGCATCGTTCGTGGTCCGTTATGATCCGAGGAACGCAGAAGTGGGGGCCTGGTGAGGACAATCCCCAGGACATGCTGACGAACCTTCAGGCGGTTGGTCAATCTGACTCAGATCAGCTTCGTTCGGTGAAAACTGCCATGGATATGGCTGGAATTCGCAGTGACGAACCCGTTGAGTTCATTGGCCATTCGCAAGGTGGAATCATCGCTGTTCAGCTGGCTTCAGAAAGTGATATTCGCGCACGCTACAGCGTGGCCTCGGTTCTAACAGCGGGATCTCCCGTCGCAGGTTTTCACCCAGATCCTGGTGTTCCCATGCTCAATATGGAAAATACACGCGATATCGTTCCTGCCCTTGATGGTGCGGCAAATACGAATCGAGGAAATGCGCTCACTTTGCATTTTGATAGCGAACACCTGGATGTGAAGCAGGGCAGTGACAATCCCATTGCCGCACACGACATCGGGACCTATACGCAGGCGATCCGTGAATGCGAGCAGGTGAATCCGCAACAGAACCCCAATATTGGGGAAGTAATTCGCTGGGAAGAACAAAGAAGAACTCGGCTAGGTATCACCGATAGGACGCAGACGCGCTCCTATATCTTTGATACCCGCCGAGTGACGTGATGCGTGAGGGAGGGGAAGGATCAGTCCTTCTTGGATGCTCCAGTCAGGCTTCCAAACAGCGAAGAGACGACAGCGGTGATAATCGCACCGATAATTGCCGCCCCAATCCCAGAGACAGAGAAAGGAAGACCCAAGGAGCGGGCAACACCGCTTGCCACCATGAAACCGATGCCATTGGTCACCAGAATAAAAAGTCCAAAAGTGAGGATGTACAGGGGGAAGGCAAGCACCGAAACCAAGGGGCGCACGATCGAATTCACAATGGTGAAGACCAAGGCGATCAGGCCCAGCATGATGACTGTTTCAGTCAGGGTCGTGCCCTGTGCAATGACGATTCCAGGAACAATTTTGGCCGAGACCCACAGTCCCAATCCGGTTCCGATAAGACGCAGAATAAAGTTCATGCGCTTAATTATCGTCTATCGCTGAGCAAGGAACTACGCGACGATCGCAATAACTGCGCTAAACATTAAGGCGCAGGCTAGGTATTCGCCAATCCCAATGACCGCGGGGCGAAGGCTGATGCGTGACGAATTTTGTAATGTGGGAACAATGATTGCTCGCGCAGAAAGCACGGTAAAAGCGATCAAAGACCAGAGCGGAATCACGTGGATGACAACGCCGACAAGGCCTGCCACTAGTGTCGCCAGGTGCCAGGCAATACAGACGGCGAACATCCGCGTGTCCCCGGCGCCTCGGATTAACGATCTTACGTAGAGAGTAGCGCCCAGCATGTATGCCGCAATTGCGGCCGCCGCGCACCAGAGTTTGAGTGGTGAGTAGTCTTCAGCAACAACCCATACTGACAGCGGATAGGTGCATGAACTGGCCAAAACGCTGGCAAGGTGTGAGGGGAGTGAACGTCGGCGCTTTCTCCAGGCCTCGAATGTCGCAATCGCGCAGAAGATGGTTACGGGGATCAGGATTCGTGCGACAGGACGCGGGTGAAGAATGATGACCGGGATCCCGCATGCGGCCGCGAGTGCTGCCCAGGTCGCCATCGCAGGTAGGTAGGTTTTGCGGCGTTGAGGTGCGGCGGCCATGTACAGGGTGAGTGCGTGATAGCTGCAGTAGGCCGCTGTCCACGCGGCAAGTAAAAGGAACTGAATGGGCTGAGGCTTCAGGGTGCAGATTCCGACAGCGATGGGAAGGGCAGTCATTACCCACGCGCCGTGCTCGTTTGAGAGCCATCCTCGGCGAATGAGTGAGCGCATCCGTGATCCTCGTTGATTCATGGGCAACAGTGTAGTGCCCCTATTCACTAAGGCAAACCTAAGAAAATCGCGAATTCTGTGCCGGCGCTCACCGACATCCCATTCACTGAGACATACTTTTTCTGAACTGGGCCAACAGCGCAATAGTTATAGGTATGTCAACAAACGATACACGCGAAGAACATGCTCCGTCCTCGGTTGCTTCAAAGCCCGAGCTCTCTCAGGAAGACCGCTCTGCACGCATCGCGGTCACAGTATTCCCGCTCATTATTATCGCAGCATTCGCTCTTGGTCTGATTTTCCCGACCCAGGCAGCAAAGCTCGCCTCGGGTGTGAATATTGGCCTGGGCATCATCATGTTCGGCATGGGCCTGACCCTGACCCTTCCCGACTTCGCACTTGTCGTCAAGCGCCCCCTGCCCGTCATTGTCGGTGTTATCGCGCAGTATGTGATCATGCCTGGAGTTGCTTTCCTTCTGACCAAGGTGCTTAACCTCGACCCGGCAATCGCAGCCGGCGTCATCCTGGTCGGGTGCGCCCCGGGTGGAACAGCCTCGAATGTCATCTCCTACTTGGCTAAGGGTGACGTTGCGCTTTCGGTGACCATGACTTCGATTTCCACTCTGCTGGCACCCCTCATGACCCCCCTTCTCACTAAGTGGCTGGCCGGTCAGTACATGCCTGTTGATGCAAAGAGCATGGCTCTCGCGATCGTCCAGATCGTTCTGATCCCCGTCATCGCAGGCATCGTCGTCCGTATGCTTGCTGGGCGCTATGTTGAAAAGATCCTCCCAGCACTTCCCTGGATCTCCGTCCTTGGCATCTCCTACGTGCTGGCAGCGGTCGTTGGCAAGTCCGCTGACAAGATCATGGAATCCGCACTCATCGTCTTTGTTGTGGTTATCCTCCACAACCTGCTGGGCTACTTCTTCGGATACTTCGCAGGCCGTATCTCGGGCGGCGATTACCGTGCAGCTCGCACGACCGCAATCGAGGTTGGTATGCAGAACTCGGGTCTGGCAGCCGGCTTGGCAACGAAGTACTTCAGTCCCGAGGCCGCGCTTCCTGGCGCAGTCTTCTCGGTGTGGCACAACCTTTCCGGTGCGCTATTGGCCATGTTCTTCCGTCGCTTCGGAAAGCAGGGCTGAGCTAGCGCTGAAGGGAAGTACCCGCCAGCATCACAGTTCTACTTTCGCGTCGGAATAGTACCGGCCTGAAACTTGTGGGGCGACGCAGCGAAGATCGCATGCGTCGCCCCATTTGTATGTCTGGCACGCTGAAGTCAGGCGTGGCATCCACCAGAAATTTCAGATGCCCGGCAGTTCCGAAACGCCCAAGAGTTTCAGTTATGGTTCCCCGAACGAGGCGTGTGTGCGCCTTCCGTGAAGGCGTCGATGGTCACCCGCGGATCAAGCGGACGGCCGGCGCGAGTCTCTGCGCGCAGGTGCGAAACCACGGCCTCGAGACTGCCGCAGGCATCGGCAACCGCCTTTTGGCGCTGATAACCCACACCAATGCTGCGCATCGTTGAAATGAAATCCAGCTCTTCCGCGCAATCGAGATCCTCAGCAACAGGGCGCAGCTTTTCAATCGTTTCATCCAACAGCTCGTCGATATGACGCTCATTGCCGTGAATGTCTTCAATCAAAATGGCATCCATCCCGTAACGGGCTGCACGCCACTTGTTCTCAGCCAAGAACCACGGTGAGGTGGTTGGAAGTTCTTCGCCTCGGTCAAGAGCGCGTGAACCGTATTCAACCAAGCAGTGAATAAGCGCGGCGATTGCTCCAATCTCAGCCGCGTTGCTGGACGAATCGCAGACGCGCACTTCCAGCGTGCCAAGCCTGGGCGAGGGGCGAATATCCCAACGGATCTCATCAAAATTCGAAATGATGCCGGTGTGCATCATGTCGCGAGTGTAGTGTTCCAATTCCTCCCAGCGGGTAAACAGCTGAGGGACACCCGCGGTTGGAAGCTGCTGGAAAACCATCGCGCGATTGTCGCAGTAGCCCGTGTCCGTTCCCGCCCAATAGGGTGACGAGGCCGTCAGGGCTTGGATTCGCCCCAGCTGAGTGGAGAGGAAGGCGAGAAGGGGGAGGACCTTGGCGCGCTCCTCAATCCCAACGTGAACATGCGTGCCAAAAATCAGCATTTGGCGACCCCAGAACTGGGTGCGATTGACCAATTCGGCATAGCGTTTTGAGTCTGAAACTCGTTGGTGTGCAGGGTTAGCAAATGGGTGAGACCCTGCGCTTGTCAGGTCGACGCGGAGTGCCGATGTGATCGGCTCAAGCATCTCTAAGCCCTCGTTGAGATCGACAATGGCATCGCGGACACGAGTCTGTTTGCGGGAAACTAATTCCACTGTATTGCGCAGCATTTCACCGTGAACAAGTGTATTTCCCGGATACTGGGCCGAGACCTGAGTGATGATTGCCTGCGCGCATTGACGGAGGTCTTCGGAGTCGATATCGATGAGCTGGAGTTCCCACTCAACACCGAGTGTTGAACGTTCAGATTGTGTGAACGAGATGGCCATAGCTCCCCCTGCTCAGGCTTGTTGGTAGCGGTGGATAAAGGACGCCAATAGGTCGTGGGCGGGTTGAGTATTCGCAGCGTCGCAGCGCGCAACTACCGCGGGCTTCTCCTCTGCAGGATAGTAGGTGTCACCATAGGTCTCAATGCGTAGGTGCATCCCATCCCGCGTAATTTCCGGGTGGAATTGCGTGCCGTAGATGTTCTTTCCCCACCGAAGAATCTGGACGTGGCAGCGTGTTCCAGTCGCCAGAAGTTCAGCTCCCTGTGGAATGGATCCAATTGCATCCGCATGACCGGTGTAGGCGTGGAATTTAGGCGGAAGCTGACCGGTGAGGGGGTCGGCAAGTCCGACCTCGGTCAGGGAAATTTCGGGGGCCTGGAGATCTTCAGAGAAACCCTCAACGATGGGCGCTCCCGAGGCTCGAGCCAGGGATTGCAAGCCAAAACAGATGCCGAAAGTCGGGAAATCGCGCTCCAGAAGGATGGAGGTCAAGGCGTCAATGCGTTCTTCAACGCGCAGGTGTTCGGGAGTTTTCTGCTCATGAGGGTGCTCGAAACCGAAAGGAGAGCCGGTGATGATGACACCCGAATACTGGTCTAAGTCGATATCGCTGGCCGGGTGCGGTGAAGCAGCATCAACCAGTGGAAGTGGGTGAAGATCGCTGTCACTGAGCTGACCGATTGCCTTCATCGATGCCAGTTCATCTCGCGCAAGAATACCGTCTGGTCGGCACACGGCCACCAGGAAGGGGCGAGAAGAAGCGGATCGAGAAGCGTTCATAACGTCACGCTATCAGTCGTATCAAACAGATGCGCGTGAGGATGCGGAAGATGGGATTGTGTAACGGGTAGAAAAAACCCGCAGCACCAAACGATGCTGCGGGAATCACGTCGGGGTGGCGGGATTTGAACCCACGGCCTCTTCGTCCCGAACGAAGCGCGCTACCAAGCTGCGCCACACCCCGTGACCGTTTGAGTATAGCCGTCCAAAGCCGGTGCGCAAAATTTTGTACGCGAAGGTCTGGAGTCGTGCCCGTTTCCGGTGTTCAGTCGTGAATTGTCAGGATCGAGGCCTCGGGGCGGGTGGCGATACGCACCCGAGCGTAAGGGGATGTACCCAAGCCCGCGGAGACGTGCAGCCATGCATTCTCGCTGGCACTGGTCTCCCACACGTGCAATCCCTTGCCATACTCACGGGGAAGATCGCAATTGGTCACCAGGGAGGTCACGCCCGGGAGTCCAATCTGACCACCGTGAGTGTGGCCTGCAAGGATCACTTCTGCACCCAAGTGGGTCATTGAGTCGAGCACGCGCGTGTAGGGTGCATGGGTCACACCCATGCGAATAGCCCCAGAGGACAGCCAACTTTGCGATAGCCCGGTGATGGAGTCGCGGTTAATGTGCGGGTCATCGACACCCAGCAGAGCAAGAGGAGCAGGTGCGTAGCTGAACTCGTCGACGTCGGTCGTGGTCTCCGTCTGGTAAGGCTCCACAAGTGCCGAAGAATTCGACAAATCCGCCCAGCCCATCGCGCGCAGGTGTGCGGCAAGTTCGGTCCATGGCAGGTCTACCGCGCGCTCGATCTTTCCTGATTCGCGAGGTCGAAGGTAGCGAGTCCAGCTCTTGGGTTTCGGCGAATAGTAGTCGTTTGAACCGAAAACGAAAGCTCCCGGGAAATCAGAGAAAATTTCGTGAGCCTGGATCACCATATTCAGTGCATCGGGACTACCGAAGTTATCTCCGGTAGAGATCACGTAGTCGAATTGCTGAGTTTCGCGAATCTCTTGCAGGAAATCGAGAAGAAATTCTTGGCCTGCGAAAAGGTGCAGATCGGAGAAATGGAGGACCTTCGCCATTCGGTGGTGACTGCGCAACATGGGCGTTGACAGTGCCGAAAGTGGGACATCGTAGTGGCGAAGGACAGGTCGACGCCGCTCGACACTTCCCCAGGCAAGAGCCGCAGTACCGCCCAAGGCAAGGGCGGCCGCGCCTCGGAATGCGTGCTTGACGAGTCGACGTGAAGTCATTTCTTACTCATCCCCATCGTCATCATCATCGTTGTCTCCGGGCTGTTGCTGGCCCTGCGGATTTTGTTGCGGGGCAGGAGCTGCGCTGGGAGTTGGAGCTTGAGTTTGGCGAGGTGCGGCCTGTGGGGTTCCGATATTCGCATTGGGCATGGGCTGGTTGGGGGTGCCCTCCAGAGCTGTGCTCATATACGGCGCCCAAATGTTTTGACCAACGAAGGTTTCACCGAAAATCTGCGAGTAGTAGCGGCCGTTAATGCGAACGTTTTGAACAGGGGTTGTCGAGGCGTTGCCGTGGCCAACCCACACGGCGGTGGTGAGCTCGGCGGTCGATCCGGTCAGCCACGTGTTTGCCGAGTAGTCAGTCGTACCGGACTTGGCGGCAAATTGACGACCGCCCGACAAACGCGTAGCCGTGTAGTACTGGCTAGCCGACTTGGTCAGGGTTGTTGCAACCTTTTGAGCGACCTGCGGATCGATGACCTGCTTGCAGTTCGCAGAACCTTCCTTAAGAACGTTCTCCTGGCGGTCGGTAACCTTCGCGATCGAGTAGGGTTGGCACATCTTGCCGTCATTGGCGAAGGTTGCGAAAGCGCGTGCCATGGTCAGCGGTGAAGCAGAAGCAGAGCCCAAGATGTTAGCGGGCACAGCCAAGATTGGTTCACCGTTTCCGTCATCGATGCCCATGTCAGCGGCAACTTGGAAGATATCGCAGAAGTTGAGCTTGGAAGCCATGTTGACGAAGGAGTGGTTCACCGAAAGGCCCGTTGCGCCAATGACGTTAAAGGCGCCGTTCTTACCGGCCAAGTCGACGACGTTCCAGCTTTCGGTGTGGATCGGAGCGCCATCGCACTTGAAGGAGCCATTGGGGAAGTTCGTTCGCCCGTCAATGGTTTCATAACCCGAGCGGCCTTCCTTGTACCATTCGGCCAAGACGAAGACCTTGAAGGTTGATCCAACCTGGAAGGAACCATCAGCCGCGTAGTTCGACATGGTTTCGTCTTCACCCACGCCGTAGACGGTGTTTTGGGCCATTGCCACAACTTCGCCCGTTTGGGGGACCAAGGAAACCAAAGCGTTATCCAAACCGGAAGCATCATCGGAAGGAATGGTCTTCGTTAAGGCTTCATAGGCAGCATGCTGCTTCTTCGGGTCCAGAGTCGTTCGGATGGTCAGGCCACCGGTCTTAAGAAGACGCTCACGCTCAATAGAGGTCTTACCAAATGCACTATCGGCAAGGAACTGGCGCACTGCATAGGAACAGAAGTAGGCATTTTCATCGCCAGCACCCGAGCAACCCTCTCGAATCTGAGTGGGGTGAAGCATGTCGGTGACGTTTACGGCCTTCGCTTCGGCTTCTTCGGCCTCGGTAATGACGCCCTGGTCAGCCATGACGGAAAGGACGGTATTACGGCGCTCCTGCGCGGCCTCGGGGTGCTGAAGAGGGTTGTACTGAACCGGGGACTGGACGAGGCCGGCTAGGAGTGCGGCCTCACCGATCGTCAGTTCGTTGGCGGATTTGGAGAAGTAGAGCCGAGAGGCAGCCTCAACGCCGTAAGTGATGGGACCGAAAGGCGCGATATTCAAGTAGCCGCTGAGGATCTGGTCCTTATCCATTTGCTTCTCGACAGCAAGCGCGTACTTGATTTCGCGAAGTTTACGTTCGGTGGTTTGCTCGGTTGCGGCCTCGACCTGGTCGGCATCGCCTTCCATGTAACCCTTCTCAGCCAAGGCATTACGAACGTATTGCTGGGTAATGGTCGATGCGCCCTGCTTCCCGCCGTCATCACCGAGGTTATTGACCATTGCGCGGGCAATACCTGTGGGGTCGACACCGTGGTGTTCGAAGAAGCGTCGGTCTTCAATGGCGACGATTGCCTTCTTCATGATGGGTGCGATTTTGTCCGAGGGGATCACAATGCGCTGCTTGTCGTAGAAACGGGCAATTACTTGGCCGTTCGTATCGAGCATGGTGGACTCGGTCGCGGGAGAGACAACCTGGATGTCGGTGGGGATCTCGTCGAAGATCTCCATCCCTGCTTTCGCCGTGATTGCACCGGTTCCGACGGCCGGCACCAAGACGCCGGCGCTGACCACACCAACCAGTGTTGATGCCGCCAAGAATGACAGCAAGAGCGCCACCAGCTGTGCGGGTCGAACAAAGCGTGTATGCGACTGAGCCATAGGTACAGGATACGTGTAGAGGCCTCGGAAAGAGAGAGGAAGAGGTGGATTAGGTCAACGTTCCGTGTCTTTGCCACATTATGGACCGAAGCCGTCCTAATTTCCCTTATGAAAATTTCATGTGTACTCTCTGAGGAAGAGGTCAATGTCGACCACATGGAGAGGGTGGAGTTTCACATGATTGATGACCACGGTTGGGTTGAGTATGCCCTGTGTGCCGAAGATGAACCCGACTCCCTGTTTGTGCAGGGCGCGGCTCAGCGTCAAGTTCGTATGCGCTGCATGGAATGCCCCGTGCGCCTTGAATGCCTTGCAGACGCCTTGCAATCACAAATGTCCTACGGAGTGTGGGGCGGTCTTACCGAACGTGAACGCCGTGTGATTTTGCGCGTCTATCCAGAGAAAACTGACTGGAGTGAATGGCTCATGCACTCTCGGGATCCTCTGGCAGTTGAGTTGCGTAAACCGCGAGTTCCCCAAAGCTTGTCGATGAAACATCTTCGTACAAATGCCAAGGCATTACGAGAGGCATCACTTTCTGTTGCTGCGCGTGGCTAATCGCCGTGAGTGCCGTAGGATGGCGCTATGACTACATGGGAATATGCAACAATTCCGCTTCTGACCCACGCAACGAAGGCAATCCTCGATCAGTGGGGAGCCGATGGCTGGGAGCTCGTCCAAGTTGTTCCAGGACCGACTGGTTCAGATAGCTTGGTCGCGTATCTGAAGCGTCCGAAGCAAGACTGATACTGCGAATATTTCTTCGCAATAAACTATCGGGGCCGAGCAGGGGTATGACCTGCTCGGCCCCGAAGGCATTGAGCTAAAGACTAGCGTGCGCGGCGTGCCAGACGATCGACGTCAAGCAGCGTAACCGCACGGCCTTCCAGACGGATCCAACCGCGCGAAACGAAATCTGCCAAGGACTTGTTGACAGTTTCACGCGAAGCTCCGACCAGCTGGGCCAGTTCTTCCTGCGTGAGGTCGTGAGGAACGTGGATACCCTTATCGGTTGCCGT